>JAAURD010000117.1 GCA_012034075.1 Chloroflexaceae bacterium
CAACACGAAGTAGAGTTGATCTTCGATGAGGTCTTGCACCATGGGTAAGCGCTCAATGCTGGGTAGCATATAATGCCGTTCGGGGTTGCATGGGCCAGCGATGTTGAACTTCCGTCTGCGGGTCATAGCGTCTCCTGTTCGGGTATCGGGTATGCCATTTTGCGTCTCAATGGTATTGTAGCATAGGTTGGGCGGCATTTCAGGCGCAGGCCGGAGCGCAGACATCCTGCCTGCATGCGGTCGGGACGACCACACTCCGAGTCCCTTCTCTTCTTGTGGAAGAAGGGTCAGATCGGTTCTTTATACTAGTATTTTTTATGTATGAGGTTGGAACGCCCGATACTTTCTATAGACGCTCGTCCTCTATCTGCTCTGTTGGAGTGTGGTACGCTATGCCCCGCAGGATGCCTACTGGTCTGACCACGTTGATCCGGTGCGTTCCAATGGAGGACAGACTTGCCGCCTGCCAGCGCTAGTTGCAAGCCGTCCCTCCGCATGTACTGCTGCACCAGACGGAGTCAGGCATATGTTGTGTTTCTTGACAGGAATTGCCCTGCCTGCTATGCTTTTTAAGAGGTACCAGTGAGTTGCAGTTGGTCAACGTCAGGTGATTTCAGCGCTCTGCGTGCGAGCTGTTATCACGACGTTATCACTGGTAGAGGGGTGATCTCTTTTTTTGGCTATGCCAAAACCAGAAAGCGAGTAGAAAGCCTGTATGTTTCAACCCGTTCAAACCAATGTGTCATTTCCGTCCCTTGAGACCGATATCCTCGAGTGGTGGCAGCAACACCAGATTGTGGCCAAATCGCTGCTTGCGGGTGATCGACCCTTTGTTTTTTATGAAGGCCCACCCACCGCCAATGGTCAACCCGGCTTTCATCATATCATCAGCCGCAGCTTCAAAGATATTATTCTGCGCTATCGTGCGATGCAGGGCTACCGCATTATTGGCCGCCGTGAAGGCTGGGATACGCACGGGTTACCAGTGGAAATAGAAGTTGAAAAAGAATTGGGCTTTTCGGGCAAACCCGATATTGAACGGTATGGGATTGCCGAATTTAACCAACGTTGCCGTGAAAGTGTCTGGCGTTATATTCAAGAGTGGAAAGTCTTTAGCAATCGCATTGCATACTGGCTCAGTGAAGATGCTTATATTACGTATGAAAACCACTATATTGAATCGCTCTGGTGGATCTTTCGACAGCTCTGGGATAAGGGATTGCTCTTTCGTGACTATAAAGTGACGATGCACTGCCCCCGGTGTGGCACCAGCCTGAGTGACCACGAGGTGAGCCAGGGCTTTAAAGAAGATGTTGACGATCCGAGTGTGTGGGTGCGTTTTCGGCTGCAAGCGCCAACCGCGCCAGATGCACCGGCCCATCCGCTGGCAGCTGAGCTGGCCGGCCACAGCCTGCTGGCCTGGACAACCACACCCTGGACATTGCCCGCCAATGTTGCCCTCTGCGTCAACCCGACCGCAACCTATGCGCTGGTGACCCTGCCCGATAGTGATGACACCCTGCTGCTGGCGGCCGACCTGGTGACTCAGGTGCTCGGTGAACAGGCGACTGTCCAGCGCACCTACCAGGGCCAGGACCTGGTGGGTCTTACCTATGAGTCGCTCTTTCAAGGGGTTGCGGCGCCGGGCGAGACGATTGACTGGTCAACCACCTATCGGGTGATTGCCGATGATTTTGTGAGCCTGGAAGATGGTACTGGCGTGGTGCATATCGCCCCGGCCTACGGTGATCTGGAGATTGGCCGGCGGTATGGCTTGCCCACGCTCTTCTCAGTTGATCTTAATGGTAATGTGCTACCCAATTTTGCTGATCAGGGCTTCGGTGGCCTCTTTTTTAAGAAAGCTGACCCACACATCACGCGGAACCTGCGGGAACGCGGCCTGCTTTTCAAAGGTGCGCGTGTACGCCATAGTTACCCGTTCTGCTGGCGTTGTGATACGCCCCTGCTCTACTACGCCAAACCGTCGTGGTATATTCGGACCACCGCCTTTAAGCAACAATTGATCGCTAACAACCAGCGCATCTATTGGGTGCCCGAACATATTCGCGATGGTCGCTTTGGCAACTGGCTCGAAAACAACATCGATTGGGCCGTCAGCCGTGAGCGCTACTGGGGCACCCCGCTGCCGGTCTGGGTCAGCGATGATGCTGCCCATATGGAGTGTATTGGCAGCCTGGCAGAACTGGAACAAAAGGTCGGTCGGTCACTGGCAGACCTCGACCTGCATCGGCCCTACGTGGATGAATTGACCTGGCCGGCCCCCGATGGCCATGGCACCATGCGCCGTATTCCCGATGTCGCAGACTGCTGGTTCGATAGCGGCGCGATGCAAGTGGCCCAGTGGCACTACCCCTTTGAGAACCAGGAGCAATTTGCTGCGGCCCACCCGGCCGATTACATCTGCGAAGCGGTAGACCAGACCCGTGGCTGGTTCTATACGCTGCATGCGCTGGGCACGTTGCTCTTTCAGCGCCCGGCCTTCGAGCATGTCATCTGTCTGGGCCATATTTTGGATGCCGAGGGCCAGAAGATGAGCAAAAGTCGGGGGAATGTGGTGAACCCCTGGGATATTTTCAATCAGTATGGTGTTGATGCGTTGCGCTGGTACCTCTTTAGCTCCAGCCCGCCGGGCAACCCGCGCCGGTTCAGTGCCAGCCTGGTTGAGGAGAGCTTGCGCCAGTTTTTGCTCACGCTCTGGAATACGTATTCCTTTTTTGTGACCTATGCCAACCTGGATAGCAACAGTATAGACCTGTCTGCCTGGCTGGCTGAGGATGAAACCACCCGGCAACGGTTGTTGGCAAGCATCACCAACCCGATAGACCGCTGGGCACTGGGCTGGCTCAATCAGGTTGTGCAACGCGTCACTGCCAGTATGGAAGCCTACGACGTGGTAACCGCTGCCCGCTTGATCGAGCGTTTTGTCGATGATCTCTCCAACTGGTATGTGCGCCGCAACCGCCGCCGTTTCTGGAAGAGCGAGGCCGATAGCGACAAACAGTCCGCCTACTACACGCTCTATACCTGTCTGGTGACGGTCACCCGGCTGGCGGCGCCCTTTGTCCCATTTATTACCGAGTCCATCTACCAAAATCTCGTGGTAGAGGCAGCGCAACAGGCAGGTGTTGATCCAGCGACTGTGGCCGAAAGTGTGCATCTGGCACGCTGGCCGCAGACCCAGACATCCCTGATCGACACCCAGCTGATTGCCGATACCGATGTGCTGTTACGGGTCATTTCGCTGGGCCGCGCGGCTCGCAAGCAGTCTGGGGTCAAGGTGCGCCAGCCACTCAGCGAGGTGTGGGTCCGCACGGCCCAACCCGCCGAAGTTGAGGGCATCAAACGCTTTGAAAGCGAACTGGCCGATGAACTCAATATCAAGACCGTGCGTTACCTCGATGCCGCTGCGGAGCTGGTTACCTACCGCTGCAAGCCCAACCTGCGACTGCTTGGTAAGAAATATGGCAAGCTCGTCCCTGCGCTGAACGAAACGCTCCGTAACCTCAGTGAAGAACAGTCACGCCAGGTTGCCCATGCGGTTGAAGCGGGCCAACCCGTCCATCTGGAGGTCGCCGGCCAGACCATGGAGCTGTTTCCCGATGAGGTGCTCATTGAAACGACTTCACCGGAAGGCTATGCAGTTGCCGAACATGACGGTACCCTGGTAGCACTCAACATCACCCTGACGCCGGAACTGCGCCTTGAAGGGGCCGCCCGTGACCTGGTACGCAATGTGCAGGATAGCCGCAAGAACGCTGGTCTGGAGATTAGCGACCGTATTGTGCTCTACCTTCACGGAACAGGCGATGATGCTGCAACGATGCTCGACGAGATTATCGCAACCTGGGGGCAGTATGTCCAGGCCGAAACGCTTGCAACCGACCTGGTGCATGGCGCGGCACCGGCCAATGCCTACACCGAGCAGATGCAGTTAGATGAGCAACCGATTGGGTTAGGTATTGTCAAACAAGAGGCTTGACGCGCATGACGATCTATGACACGTTTACGCCAAGGCTGGATGCGCACTGGCGTCAGTTTACGCGCGGCAATGGTCGCATCGACCTGACTGGCAGCAGTATTCGTATGGTCACCGAAGCTGCCAGTGACGATCAGTATTGCAATGCGCAACTGGATGATTTTTTCCACCCACCACGCAACCACTTGCGCTGGCAACCGCCGTTACGTCTGGTGCTGCGGGCCCGCTTTTCGCATCCAGCCGGGGTATTGCGTGGAACGGCTGGCTTCGGCTTCTGGAACAACCCGGCTTTCTGGGTCGAAGAGGTGCGCCCGCTGCTGCCGCAAGCAACCTGGTTCTTTTATGCATCCGCCCCATCGAACTTGAAGCTTGATGTCCATACCCCTGGCACCGGTTGGAAAGCAGCAACCATCGATACGGCCTCATTTCCCGCGCCATTGCTTATACCCACAGCGCCCTGGTCGTTCCGCTCATGTCCATCCCGGCCTGTTATCGCACGCTGTGGCCGGCGCTTCAGCAAGCCTTGCGCATCCGTGAAACGGCCATAACGGCGCCGATGGATGATTGGCATGTGTATGCCATCGACTGGCAGCGTGACCATGTATGCTTTCGCATTGATAGCCAGATGGTGCTGGAGCATGCGCCTTCACCACGTGGGCCGCTCTGTTTTGTGCTCTGGCTTGATAACCAGTATGCCGTAGTCACGCCCTGGGCTAATCTGGGCTGGGGCCTGATTGAGCATGCTGAACAGCAATGGCTGGAGGTAGATTGGATTGCCATTGAAAGGATCGCCGATGCCTGATCTGGCGATTGACACGCAACAACTCGTCAAGCAGTATGGTGATACCATCGCTGTTGCCGGGCTTGACCTGAAAGTAGCTCAAACAACCATTTATGCATTACTAGGTCCCAACGGTGCAGGCAAAACCACGACGATCAATATGCTGATCACGCTGATACCGCCCACCAGTGGCCGCGCACTGGTGGGTGGTTACGATGTGGTTACGCAAGCGGCTCACGTACGCCAGTGCATCGGGGTGACTTTTCAAGACATTGTGCTCGATCCGGGCCTGAAGGGTCGTGAGATTCTCGATATCCACGGGCGACTCTACCGTATGGGTGCGGCCCAACGGCGCCAGCAGATTGATCTGCTGGTGCAACTGGTTCAGTTGGAAGAGGCGATTGACCGTCCCGTCAAAACCTATTCTGGTGGGATGAAGCGCCGTCTGGAACTGGCACGCGGGTTACTGACCGGCCCCCAGGTGCTCTTTCTGGATGAGCCAACCCAGGGCCTGGATCCACAAAATCGGGCGAGCATCTGGCAGTACATTCGCCAGCTGAATCAGGAGCAGGGGCTAACGGTTTTGCTGACCACCCACGATATGGAAGAGGCCGAAACCCTGGCTCAGACCGTCGGCATTCTGGACCATGGCCAGATGGTGGTAGAAGGGACACCGGCGACTCTGGTTGCTGCACTTGGTGCCGATGTTATCCGTCTGCGCGGGAACGGCCATGATGAGGGAATCCAATTATCATTGCAACAACTGGCTTTTGTTGAACGGATTGAACCGGGTGGTGAAGCTGGTCTCTGGCATCTCTTTGTTGATGATAGTAGCCGTCGTCTGGCGGATATCATCACTATTGCTACGACCAATGGCTTTCACATCGAAGCCATTTCGGTCGCGCAACCGAGTCTCGGTGATGTCTTTTTACATCATACTGGTCGGGCACTCCGCGACCCATAAACCCTGGAAAGAGAACATATGGTGTATGCAACCTATGTGATCTGGTCAAAACATATGACCAAATTTTTCCGCAGTGCTGAACAGGTTATCGGTCTGGCCGTGCAATCTGTGCTCTGGGTGCTGCTCTTTGGCGTTGGGATGAGTGGATTTATCGGTACTGTCGAGGGCTTCGACTATATGTCATTTATGCTGCCTGGGATTATTGCCCTGGGGGCCCTGGGCGGTGCGGTGGGTGGTGGCCTGATCTTGCTGGAAGAGCGTTTGCATGGGGTCACCCGTGGCTATCTGGTTGCGCCCATTCCCCGGCTGAGCATTCTGCTGGCAACCGCCTGGAGCACGGTGACCAAATCGCTGTTTCAGGCACTGCTGATGCTGATCGTTGGACTGCTCATGGGCGCTCATCTGGTGGTGCAACCGCTGGGTTGGTTGGTGGCAGTGGTGCTGATGATCTGCTTTGCGCTGGGATTCAGTGGTATGGCTCTGGCGATGGCAGCGCAATCACGCAGCATTATGGGCTATCACGGTATGATCTTTCTCTTTAATTTGCCCCTGCTCTTTGCATCAAACGCGCTCTATCCGCTTGCGGCGTTGCCCGGCTGGATGCAGACGGTGGTGCTGTTTAACCCGACCACGTATTTTATCGATACGGTGCGCATGCTTGTTTTTGGCATTCCGCCAACGTTGCCGATGGCGTTAAGTGTTGGCGTGCTGTTGCTCTTTGCGCTTGCGGGTATTGGATTGGCATTTCTCTCGTTTCGCCAATCGCTCCGCGCGTAGGCTGAAAAACGTGCCTACGGTCTCACTCCTGCGCGTGTACTGCTCCGTGCGTGCGGTGGAGCAAAAGGACACGCCCGTGTGTCCGCCCCGTGTGGTGGAAGGTTACGCGGCTGCCAGCCGCGCCGACGTTCCGCTCCAAGGACACGCCCGTGTGGTGGTTCGGACCGGTGCCAGCGGCTGCCAGCCGCGCCTACGCAGTGGGGGTAGGGTTGCAGCACGCTGCGACCCTACCCGGGCTACGCACTGTTCACCCGGTTGATCAGGACTCTTCGCTGAAGTATTCTTGCAGCTTCTGTTCCTGCTCTTGCGACAGGTTGGTGTGGATAATTTCAAACGGATGATCTTTCACTGCTTCACGCACTTTGTCTAATACGGCACCGCCGGACAGCAGAAAGAGTGCTGATGTGCCGGGCTTAATCTTCTCACGTGCCTCTTTGATGAAATCATCATCAATGCCGACATCGGCAAAGGCACCGGACAACGCGCCGATACCAGCACCAATCGCAATACCTGCAAGCGGTATCAGAAAGAGCAAGCCAAAGAGCATGCCCCAGAATGCACCACCAAGCGCACCAACACCAGCCAGATTGTGTAACTGACTGGTCTTCGGTTTTTTTCTTATCTGCTGGCCAGCTGACTACCGCAGCATCATACACCTGAATCAACTCCTGCTTTTGCAAGTTCAGCAGGATGTCGCGGACCTGTTCCGCTCCCTGTGGATTGTCGAATTTCAAAACGGTCAATGTTCCCATCGTTTGTTTCTCCTTAGTCCATTCGTCAAAATAACCAGGTATCGATCCTGAAACACTCCACCAAAGTCCAACATTTAAGAACGGCGAGCGAGGCTCACCAGATAGAGTAATTGTAACACCGACGTGACTGCTGCTGCGAGATAGGTCAGACCCGCCGCAGTGAGCATCTGTTGGGCGCCACGGGCATCCTGCTCTGATTCTAGCAGGTTTGCTTCACGCAGCAATTGCATGCCCCGACGACTGGCATCAAATTCAACCGGCAGGGTTAAGATTGAGAAGAGCACCATCGCCGAAAAGAAGAGAATACCAATCCAAATAAGGCCGGTCAGATTGAAGATCAAGCCCATGAATATCGCAAAATAGGAGATAGTGGGGCTAAATTGAATGGCTGGCAGTAAAAAACTGCGCATGCCAATCAGGGCCGAGCCAGCTTGATACTGCTGCACATGGCCCAGTTCATGGGCGGTAACGGCCATGGCGGCAACAGAGGGTTGATTGGCAATGGGTTCGGAGAGGCGTACTACGTTGTTACCGGGATCGTAGTGGTCGGTCAGGGTGCCCGATACTCGTTGCAACGGAATGGTCGTGAGCGAGGTACGGGCAAAGAGTTGTTGCCCCACCGAAAGCCCATTGAGACCGGATGCGTTGCGTACTTTTGACCATTTACGAAACGTTGATTGGAGGTACAGCTGTACCCCACCGGAAATGACCATGATGACCAGCATCAAAACCAGATACAGCGGATCAAAGTGAAAGAAAAACATACTAGCCTCTCCTTAACATGTTCCGATATCAGGCAGCATCGCCTTCTTTAGTGCGAATAAAATCGGCGACCTGTTTTGACAGATCGTTGCGTGACTGATCAATGCTGGTCGATAACTCCTGGATACGGTTGGTCAACTCATGGCGCATTCGATCAACTTCGGCATTGACGTCACCGTAGATCTGCGATCGTTTATCAGCGACCGAACGTGGCGCAACCATCAGCGTAATCAATGCGCCAATAACCGAGCCGACTAGAGAGCCAATAACAAAACCAATAGTCATTGACATGTTCATGATGGATCCTGCTACTTTCTAGATGTTCAGATGTACTCGAAAGTACGCCTTACTCACGTTTGAAATTCCTGTTTCATCCTGCACTGCGCTCTCAATCGAACGTCTTACACGCAGTCCACAGGCGCGTTTTCCGTCCCGACGTAGCCACGACCGGGGACGACCAGTGTATGACTGGTGGCATGGAAAGGCGATCTGGTTGCTTTCGTCTTTCAATCCTTCTGAGTGCCCCGTCTCGCATCCACCCGCCCCAAAGGGCCTTTTTAAACGTGGGCAGCGCAACCGGGGGTCTCTCGAAGCCCTTCATCAGCGTTACAGAGAACTTGGCTTTCGCCCCCTGTCGCCTCTGGGAAAAAAGTCATTCCGCATCCTGTTGTTCTCTTCTCATGAGCAGAACGAATATTCTCCTCACTTTTGGATAGGGGTTGCCTATCTAGCTATATCTCCTTTTCATGTTGTCAGACAGAACCTGCTCTGAACACACGGACAATAGAACGTTCTGATTGGATAATGGATTGTTTCACTCTTCATGATAGCATATTTTGTGCCGGTTTTGAATCGGACATTGAGCCAGTTTCAGAGTTAGTACAAACTTTGCAGCACGCTGGTAGTAACTAGGCCCTCAAGCATGGCAGCTACGAGGGTTAGCGGTAGGATAACAAACAGCCAGACTTTGGCGAAGCTTGCAAAGGCCCACAGAATGTTCTGAGCGACGCTAAATCCTGGTGGAGGCGAGAGCACCGATGCACCAATGCGTAAACCGATTGCGGCGCTGAGGATAAAGGTGGGCAGTTCGATGATGCCGTGCGGAATAACATAGCCCAGAAGAAACGTAAGTGGACTGGCATCATCCAACGCAAGCCATTCACCACCTCGCACGGCAAGCATGCTGCTGACAAAGGCAACCTGGGCAAATGCAAAGAAGGGCGTGAGAAAGGCGAAGAGACCGAAACTAAAGAGCGAAAAGACATTGGCGAGAATGGAAACACGGATGTTGTTAAGAAAGATGAAAAGGACAAGCAGGAGGGACGGCGGATACGTGGTACGTCCGACCTGATCAACTATGGTGGCCGGTAAAATACGCTCGATATAGCCGTTGTTGGTTGCAAGCCAGATGCCCAGGGCCATGCCAGAGCCGGCGGCAATCAGGGCAACTGCCAGAGGCAAGCGCAATTCCCAAAGGAGTGCCGGGAACTCGCGCCGGTAGAAGCGGCTGATCGAGAGTCGGTCACCACGATAAGCAGCGGGGGAGACACCGGCCGGCTGGTACTCACGCAAAAAATGTTTTAAATGTGTTGATCATGGCCGATAGGTTTATTTTTTCATGCTCGCGTGAGAGTATCTCCTCACGGTCAAAGGCAGCAATGCCAGTACGCACCAGCGCAATGGCAACGACCATCAGGGCCACAATAAAGAGAAAGACGATATCCCAACGTCCGGCAATGAAGAAGATTGATTGAATCTGGATCACTATCGTCATTGGGATGAGAATAAAGCTGGCGAGCAGGTTGGCCGCGCGGGTACTACTGGTATGGCTCGATATAATCACGGCCCCGGCCACCATGGCTAATGCCATCCAGCCGATCATTGCCATCAGACCGAGCATGCGTATCGGTGCGATGGTCTGGTTAAACTCCAGGGATAGGTCATGCCATCAAAAAAGAGATTGGGATAGAACACCGCCATAAGCAAGGCAAACGAGAGCATGGCGCTAAAACTGGTAAGCAGTGGCGTTGCGAGTGCTGAGATGAGCTTGCCAATGTAGAGTTGACGATCAACCAGCGGCATCGAGAGCAATGCCTCCAGGCTATTGCGTTCACGTTCACCGACGAATGATTCCAGAGCCGTGATGAGCGAGAAACTGCCGGGAATAAAACCCACCAGAAGGATGGCAAAGGGCACTAATTCGGAGATAGAGCGCGGATCTCCAATAAAATCGATGGCAAAGCCGGTGCCAATGACCAATCCGACAGGGACAACAAACGTGAGGATAAAGATAGGGAGTAATACTCGCCAGTCGGTCAGGGTTTCGGACAATTCACGCTGCACGATCGTGCCGATAGGACCGCGCAGCAGGCGTTTGGAGAGTGGGGCAAATCTGGGTACACGCACACTGCCCACTTCAAGTGGCTGGTTGGCGGCGGATGGCTGACGGAGCAGACGCAGAAAGGCGATATCCACGCCGCGTTGATGTTCGCGTGAGAGAATCTCTTCGCGGTTGAACGTAATCAGACCGATGCGCACCAGGAAGAGCGCTGTGACAATCAGGCCAGCCAGAATAATCCAGAGCATATCCCAGCGTTGCGAGATGATCTGGAAGGCTTGGAAGGAGACGACCATCGTCATCGGCAGCAGAATAAAACTGGACATGAGATTGGCAGCGCGGATATTGCTGATATGGCTGGAGATGACTACTGCTCCGGCGACATGGTGACGGCCATGGCGCCAACGCTGAGAAAGAGCAACGCCAGGCGTGAAACGTCGATTGCATTGAGATAAAGTTCGGGCTCGAAGAGGTAGAGCATCGAGGTAAAAACCAGCATCGCAATATAACTTGACAGAAGGGGTGTTATTAAGGATGACGAGAGTTTGCCAATATACAGTTCGCGGTCGGAGATTGGCATGGAGAGCAGCGATTCGAGGCTGTTGCGCTCACGTTCACCAACAAATGATTCGAGTGCCGTGATCAGGGAAAAGCTCGCCGGGACGAACCCAACAAGCAGTGCCGTAAAAGGCACCAGCGATATCGGGAGCTGTTCATCAGCCACAAAGCGCACGACCAGTCCTGATGCTCGCACCATAATAAGGGGTAACAGAAAGGTGAGCAGGATGATTGGTACAAAGATACGCCAATCAGAGAGGGTATCACGGACCTCACGGCGGGTAATGGTTGCAACCGAACTGAGACTCATCGATTCAATCCTTCTTTTCGCTATGCTTCGTTATGCATGTATGTTTCATGAATTTAGCGTGATGTAGTCGGTATACGTGCCTGACTGCTCTCCTGAGTTGCCATACTGTTCATCGTACCGTTCATTGCTGCGGACTGCTCACTTGCCGTCAATGTACCATCGCTGCGCGGTTGCCCTACGATCTGGAGATAGACGTCTTCGAGGCTGCGGGAGACCTCGGTGAGTGACACCAACTGGATGCGCTGACGCATCAGGCGTTGTAAAATCTGCGGGTTGATCTGCTGTGGTGCGGCGCAACGGTAACGAATGCAGGTGGCATCCACGCTTTCAATAGTGACGAGATCGGAGATCAGCATGTGTACCTGCCAATCGGGCTGGGCAATGCGGATTTCCCAGATGGGATCGCCGAGCAGTTGCTTGGAAAGCTCTTCTTTGGTGCCCTCAGCGATAATTTGCCCACTGCTCACAATGGCAATCCGGTCAGCTAGATATTCTGCTTCGGTCAGGTTGTGCGTTGTCAGGAGAATGGTGCGGTCAGCAGCCCGCAGTTCACCGATCGCATCGCGCACCAGACGGGCACTCTGCGGATCCATAGCGGTGGTTGGTTCATCCAGAAAGAGCACGGGCGGGTCGTGAATAAGTGCTCGCACCAGGGCTATCTTCTGGCGCATGCCTTTGGAGTAGCTGTCGAGGCGTTTTTCGCGTGCTTCCCAGAGACCAAACTGCTTGAGTAATACGTTCGCCCGGTTCTGCCGCTGCTGGCTATCCATACCGAGCAAGGCGCCAAAAAAGGAGAGGTATTCTAGCGCATACATGCGACCATAGAGACCGGGATATTCGGTCAGCAGGCCAATCTGACTGCGCACGGTGCGGGCTTCGGTTACCACATCATACCCGTTAATCCGCGCCCAGCCGCTGGTCGGTTTGAGAATCGCGCCGAGCATGCGTACCGTGGTGGTTTTGCCCGCGCCATTTGGGCCAAGCAACGCGAGCACTTCACCTGGCTTGACGGTGAACGAAAGTTGTTGGACTGCCTGAAAATTGCCAAATTGTTTGTGGAGTTCCTGTGTTTCAATCATATCGGCTCCTTGTTTCGAGATCTTGTTCGCACTGGCTCCCGGCCCTATCTCTGAATGTGCTACTCTTTATTGTACGCAACTCTGCCTTCATAATCAAGGCGCAATAAGGTAAAGATTTTGTCAAATTTGACACAGTATGCTAGAATCCTATGTCTGGAGAGACATATGGTGAAACGACAATACATTCCCTGGATTAGTGTAGGTTTGCTCGGTATTGCTGGATTGTTGGTGCTCGTGCTGGTAAGCCAACGTTCCGAGCATTGCGAATATATTCCCTGGCTCGCTGAAGAGCTGTTGCCCAATGCCAATCTGGCGCTTGCTGGGGTTGACTCGCCCCTGCCGCAGGGTTGGTCGGCGGCTGCACCCGGCGTTCAGTTGGGCGAGTTTGCTATCGATGATGATCAGCGCTCGTTACAGTTGATGGGCATTGCCAACTATGTGCAGTCACCACCGATTGCGGTGCAGGCTGGTAAGGCCTATTGCTTCAATGGGCGAGCGATTACCGACTCGGTGCTTGGCTCAAGCACGCGCCTGCAGGTCGTCTTCCGATGGCTGGATGGAGACCAGCAGCTGTTGCGTGAAGATCGCACCGGCTGGCAGCCGGTTGTCCTGTGGACACCAGAAGCGCCACCTGCTGATTGGTCATCGATTGGCGCGGCGTTTGTTGCGCCAGCAGGTGCAACGACACTGCATGTGCAGATGCGTCCAGCCTCCGATGATCGGGTCTATGTGGATGCGTTGCATGTGCGGCAGGGCGGCGACCCGACGGTCTGGTCGGCCGGGGGTGAGGGGCTGGCATCGTCTCCCCCTCTCCCCTTGTGGGAGAGGGGCCGGGGGTGAGGGGTTCCGAG
>JAAURD010000118.1 GCA_012034075.1 Chloroflexaceae bacterium
CGTCTCGGGATGGTTCGGGCCGAAGACCTGCTCACGAATCGCCAGCGCCCGTTCGTACAGCTGCCGCGCCGCTGTGTACTCGCCCTGGCTATGATGCTGCTCTCCCAGCGTATTGAGCGAACGCGCCGTCTCGGGGTGGGTCGGGCCAAGCACCTGCTCGTGGATTGCCAATGCCTGTGCGGCGAGCCGGCGCGCCCTGGCATACTCGCCCTGCTCTCGCAGCAGCGTCGCCAGCGTATTGAGATCGGTGGCAACCTCAGGGTGCTGTTTGCCGTAGACCGTCTCATCGATAGCCACGGCCTGTTCGGCCAGCGGCCGAGCATTGACGTAGTCGCCTTGCAGACGCATCAACTCCGCCAGCGTATTGGCCGAACGCGCTGTATCCGGGTGCTCTGGGCCAAGCATCTGCTGGCGGATAAAGAGCGCGCGTTCGGCCAGCGGATATGCCAACTCGTACTCGCTCAGGTCCTTCAGGAGCAACACCAGCGTATTGAGGTCGGTGGCAACCTCAGGGTGCTGCTTGCCGTAGAGCGTCTCATCGATAGCCAGCGCCCGTTCGGCCAGCGGCCGAGCATGGGCATATTTCCCCTGGATACGCAGCAGCGCCGCCAGGTTATGGAGCGAACGCGCCGTAGCAGGGTGGTCCGGGCCGAGCATCTGCTCGCAGATAGCCAGCGCCCGTTCGGCCAGTGGCCGCGCCGCCGCGTAGGCGCCCAGGATCTGCAGGAACGCTGCCAGTGTATTGATCGCCGCTGCGTTATCCGGTTGGGCGTGGTCGAGGAACTGCTCACCGATGACCAGGGCCTGCTCGCACAGGCGACAGGCTTCGCGGTAATCACCTGTTGCATAGGAATCTCGCGCACGTTGCATGCTTGTTTGAAGTTCATCGAGTGAATCCATGCGTGTTTTCTCCTCTCTATCGCTCTCCATACAAAAAACCATCTGGAGCGCGGTCATCCCAACCGCATACCGATGATCACCTGAATGTGGTATCACGCAAAGGCGCAAAGCCGCAACGGTACGAGTTTGCGCTGTCCCCTCCGTGCCTCCGTGGTGAGTACCGGTGCAGGAAATCATTGTGCATTATCCAGGATCAATTGTCCATCACCGTTATGCCCTATGTATGTGACTTAGCGCGAGCGCGGAGCAGAGCCGCTCTGCTGGCGTTCGCGCCAGCGCTGGCGCAGCACGCTGATGCTGTTGCGTTGGTAGACCAGCCATTCGATGACCAGCACCAGCAGTGCGATGGCGGCCAACCAGCGCCAGAACTCCTGGCGGCCCACCCGTTCCGGTGGAATAGCCTCCTGAAGGCCGCTGACTTGAGCGATGGTGACCTCTGATTGGGGCTGGATCTGCGACTCATCGGCATCAAAGAGATTCACGGCATAGCGGTGGCGTGCCTCCAGTGCCTCGTCGCGGAAGATCTCGACCATATAGACGCCAGGCAGGTTGGTATCGGTGTAGATGATCTGATTCGGCTGCATCTGGACCTCATCGCTGCGACCGTCGGGGCGGGTCAGGCGCACCTCGGTAATGGTGGGATCAATTGGGAGCGCAATCGGCTGACCCGGTTGTAGCTGGGCGGTTTCGGCGCCGCTGCCGGGTGAGAGAAAGCTTATGAGATTGGAGAGCAGCAGGGATAGGCCACTTGCAACGGCAGGTCCGATTGATGCAGGGCAAACGCCAGCACGACGATGCGACGACCATCTTTTTCGCCAGCCATCAGCAAGGGGGCACCGCTCTCGCTGTGTACCAGCACTTGCGCCCAGCTACCCGGCACGATGCGGTTGGCCGTGCGTACATGCACATCATTAAGCTGTAAATTGCGCAGCAGCACAGTGTCGCCGGGGGCTGGCTGAATCATCGGAAAGTCGAGCGTGCCGGTGACCGAAAAGAAGTCGGTGCTCTGTGGCGGCGCAATAAAAAAGAGATTGCCGGGGGGCAGTTCGGGCGGCACCACACCATCCAGAATCGTTACGGGCACCTGGGCCACGGTCTCCGCAAAAGCCGTGGTGGTTTCGGGCACCAGCATGGTGTTGACACCGGGCATCAGGTCCAGCGCTGTCTCTAAAAAGCGGTTGCCCGGACTGACCAGCCGCACATTCGTTGCTTCCCCCAGGCGACTCACCGCCCAGGCGCGGTCATCCAGCGGAAAATCATCGCCATCGGCCAGGCGTGCTTGGGCCACGGCCACCTGGGCCGGTACCTCAACCACAATGCTCTGGCTCTGCCCTGGCTCAAGTGTCACATTGTAGGCATTGAAGAGCGTGTCATCAAGCGCGATATCTACCCGGCGGGTCACCGTATCGCTGCCATACTGGCTCACCTGCACAAACAGGTTCTGACCACCAGCAATCGGTTGCAGGGCCATGGCGCTAATAGCCATATTGTTATCGCTGCGCCCAATCGGAAAGTAGCGGACGTCGGTGGGCACGGTCAGGTCGGACGGGATGCTGACATTGCCATCGGAGATCAGCACAATCTCGCTGTCATCCTCACGCGCGGCCAGTGCCGAGGCCAGCATCAGCGGTTGGGTCAGATCGCTGCCACTGGCATAGTGCAGCTCTATTTGCTCAATCGCCGAACGCAATTCGCGGCGGTTACTGGTCGCCGAGGCCGGCACGGCCATGCTCCCACCGGCGGCAATCACGGTAGCACGACCCTGATCGGGCAGCTGGTCGATCAGGCGAATAGCCTCATCACGGGCGGCTTGCAGCCGGTTGCTGCTTACATCGGTGGCGCCCATACTGGCCGAGCGGTCGATGATCAGGATCAGGTTGCGCCCGGCAATGCCAGCGGTCATAAAAAAGGGCCGCGCCAGTGCCAGCGCCAGCAAGAGCAAAATGAGCAGTTGCAGCAGCAGCAGCCAGTTGCGACGCAGCTTTTGCCAGGGAGCATTGGCTTCGACATCGCGGACCATGCGCCCCCAGAGAAAGGTCGATGAGACCGTGCGCTCTTCGCGGCGTAGCTTCAGCAAATACATCGCCAGAATGATTGGCCCGATGATAGCGGTCGCAATCAGGGCCAGCGGTGCGAGAAACGACATTTACGCCTGCTCCTCGCTGCGGGTCAGCGGCTGATCGGCCTCCAGGTCGCCTGGTTCAGGCCAAAGGGACCGCGCCCCTGTTGCGCCAGGGTGCGTAGCTCTACCACCGCTGCCAGTCCGGCAGCATGTGCGGCCGGCTCATGCACATCAAACTGGCGGGCGGCAAATTCATCTTCATCGAGCACCAGTATGGTCTGGCGGTCGGGCGACACAAAGAGGTCAATCTCCAGGTCCTCCGATTGAATCACCGTTTCGGCAAAGACCGCCGGCCGGGTGATATTGCAGTACCAGCCTTTGTGCTCGCCCGTCGCACTGTACAGATCATACACATTGTACCAGCGATGGGTATAAAAATACTCATACAGGTGATCTTGCGGGGCAAAGGTAACATAGCCCATATCAACCAGTGGCGCCGTCCAGATAGCCCGCACGAGCAGCGTATCGAGCGTGCGTTGCAGCACCGTGGCGGTATAGGTCACGACCTTTTGTTTGGCTGGTTTGATAATCTGAATGGTGATGGTGTTCATTAGCGTACCATGCCTCGTTGGCGCATACGTGAAAGAATAAGCTCCTCCACTGGTATCGTCGTATCTACAAAGAGGTAACGAATGCCCCGCCGATGGCAGAACTGTTCGATCTCGCTGCGCCAGTTCGCCAGATTCTGGCGATAACGTTCGAGCAGATCGAAGTCGGCGGTAATCTCCACGGTCGGGCCGCCTTCCGGGTCAATCAGCCGAAAATCGCCCTCCAGCTGCGGGTCAAGCTCTTGCGGTGCCAGCACATGCATCAGCGTAATCTCAAAGCGGCGCGATGAGAGCGCTCGCAGGGCCTCCTGCCAACTGGCATCGAGCAGATCCGAGCAGAAGAGCAGCGGCCCCGGATTGCGGGCGGTCTGCACATAGCGCTGACAGGTGCGCACCAGGTCATTGCCACCGCCGGCTTCGATCCCTTCCAAAAAGCGAAAGAGCGGAAAGACGCCGCGCTTGCCTCGCACGCCGGGCAGGCCCTGTGATGTGCCGCCAGCAACCATCACGGTTACGCGGTCCAGGTTGTTGAGCGCGATATAGCCGGCGGCGCCCAGCAATCGCTGCGCATAGGTCAGCTTGTGCGGCTCACCCCAATCCATGGAGGCGCTGGTGTCGAGCAGCAGATGAAACGTTAACTCTTCTTCGGCTACAAAGAGCTTGAGAAAGACCCGATCCAGGCGTGCGTACAGGTTCCAATCGATCTGGCGAAAGTCATCGCCAGCGGTGTAGGGCCGAAAATCGGCAAACTCCACGGATGTGCCGCGCCGGGGGCTGCGCCGCTCACCCTGAATATCACCGGCCATAGCCCGCCGCGTGGTCAGTGCCAGCCGGTCGAGCTTGCGCAAAAAGGATGGCTCAAAGAGCGGTTCAGCCGTCTCAAGCCTCCTTCACCGTTTCGAGAATACCCATAACCACTTCATCGGTGCTGATGCCCTCGTTCTGCGCCTCAAAGTTGAGAATGCAACGATGGCGCAATGCCGGTATCGCTGCCATTTTGAGGTCGTTGAATGCTACATTAAGGCGACCATCCAGCAACGCCAGGATCTTGCCGGCCAGGATCAGTGCCTGCATGCCACGCGGCGATGCGCCATAACGAATGTACTGCCTGGTCACCGAGGGCGCTTCGGGCGTGTGTGGCTGGGTTGCGGTAATGAGCTTGGCGGCGTAGGTGAGCACATGGCTGGCAATCGGCACCGTGCGAGCCAGCGCCTGCATGTCGCTAATCAGGGCGCCGTTGGCTACCTTGCGTGGCTGGGGCATACGGTTGCCGGTGGTGCGGTTGGCAATTTCTACCAGTTCGGCCATAGTCGGGTAGGTCACATGAATTTTGTAGAAGAAGCGATCCAGCTGCGCCTCTGGCAGGGGGTAGGTGCCCTCCATTTCCAGCGGGTTCTGCGTAGCCAGCACAAAGAAGGGCGAGGCTAGCTGGTGAATTGTTTTGGAGACGGTAACCGTGTGCTCTTGCATCGCCTCTAACAGAGCGCTCTGGGTTTTGGGCGTAGCACGGTTAATCTCATCGGCCAGCACCAGATTGGCAAAGATCGGGCCGGGTTCAAAGCGAAAAACCTTGCGGCCATGTTCATCTTCGCTAATCAGTGTGGTCCCCACAATATCGGCGGGCATCAGGTCCGGCGTGAACTGAATGCGGCTAAAGCGGCAGTCAATCACCTCCGAAAGGGTGCGCACCAGGGTGGTCTTAGCCAGACCGGGCACACCTTCGAGCAGGGCGTTGCCGCCGGCCAGCAGGGTCACCACCGACTGACGGATCAATTCACGCTGGCCCACAATCACCTGACTCACTTCGGCTTCAATCGCCAGTGCCCGCTGACGAAATTCTTCCGGGCTCATGCGTGGCTGGGGTTGAGGCGCGGCGGCCTGTTGTTGCGGTGTTGTCATCGTATCCTTTTCTTCATATAGCGAGCGTTTGTGCCAAATCCTGCTGCCAGGTCAGGGGGTACTGCCTGGCTCCAGTTGCGAAAAATAATCTCGCACATACTCTTTGAGATGGGGTGGAATATAGTCACGGTCCAGGGCTTCGCCGGCTGACTCGGCGTAGTCGGGATAGACCTCTTCATAGGGTACGAGCGGTGCATTGTTCTGGCCCGGTTCGATGTTCTCACCCGGCTGCACATCGGTTGCGCCCTGGTCGCCGGATTGACCGGGGACGAAGGTTTCGTCGCCGGGGTTGCCCGATGGCTGATAGGGCTGATAGACCGTATCGCGGTTGGGGTTGGTGCGCCCCTGCTGGTCTGCTGGACGGTCCGGGTTAACATCCACATCGCTTTGATTCTGACCCTGCCCTAGATTATCGGCATTGGAACCGCCACCGCCGCTCTGTTGCTGGCCTTGCTGGCCCTGCTGGCCCTGCTGGCCTTGCTGCCCCTGCTGACCACTCTGGGCGACACGCTGGCGACTATCTTGGATGCGGGCGAGCGAGCGTTGGACGGCCTCCTGGTTGGCGACATCGCCCTCGGTCTGGCGCACCTGTCCAGCGGCCTGTTGCAGCTGTTCGGCGGCCTCAGCGGTATCGTCACGCTCCAGGGCCTGCGCGGCATCAGCCAGGTGCTGGGCCACCTCTGGATTGCTCTCGGCCATGCGGGCGGCCTGATCGGCGAGTTCATCGGCCAGCTGTTGGCGCTCTTCGGGCGATAGTTGTTCCAGTGCGTCGGCCAGTTGCTCCAGCCGCTCGGCGGCCTGTTCCAGACTCGGGCGATTGGTGGATTCGTTGTTTGCCAGGCGTTCCAGGTTGCGTGACATTTGCTCCAGCGCAGCCCGTCGCACATCAGTTTCGGGGTTGAGCTGCTGCCGCAGACGGGCCTCAGCCTCGGACATGTCGGCGAGCGCCTCTTCACGGTTGCCCTGGTTCTCACGCAAGCGTTCTTGCAGCGCGGCCAGTTCTTGCGCCAGCTGTTCGCGCTCCTCTGGCGTGAGCGTTTCATCTTCGGCAATCTGTTCGCGCAGGTCGTCAATCTCATCGGCCACGGCTTCCAGCGTCGTCTCCAGGCCCTCCTGCTCGGCCAACACCAGGTCTTGCGGGTTGGGCAACACCAGTAGCAAAGCCCCCCAGAGCAGCGGCAGCAAGCCCGAGCTGCATGAGCCGACGGTCGAAACGCCAGCCCAGTTGGCGTGGCTTCAGCGCATCAGCAATCTGTGCCGCGTCCTGCTGTTGCAATTCGTGCAGGGGCGTTGGCGCAGGCTGCTGGTGCAGTTCCAGCGCGGTGGCAATGCGCTCCCGCAGGGCCAGCTGCGTATCCACACGCTGCGCCACGACCGATAGGGGCAATGGGCGCAGCAAGAGGTAGCCCACAACCACCAGCAGCCAGAGCAACAGCAGCAGCCCGGCCCAGAGATGCAGATTGGCAATCGGCCAGAACCGACCGACCACCAGCAGCAGCGCAAACGCACTACTACCAACCCAGAAGGTGCGACTGGCAAACAGGAGGGTATCGCTCAAACGCAGGCGCAAGGCCATAGGGCGCAAGGTCTGCTGGATCGTTTTGAAAGCCTGGTCGGTATCAGCCATGGTTGCTCTTTTCTGCTGCCTGGTTCAGTCTCGATTGTTGCACTCTGCCGGTTAAGACGTTTGGCACAGTTCAGGGGTTGCATTGGGTCGAACGACTCTGGTGCGAACGGTTGTGACCATTGCTAGCTAGAACGACTCTTTGCGCCAGGTTGTCTGTTCGATGAGTTCACGTGTCAACTGCCCATGGTCCCACACCTGGATGACGCGATGCTTGGTGATGGTCACATCGGCTGACTCCGATGGCCCAAGCAGCACGGTCGGCGCGGTTGCTGGCATGGTAGTGATATGCTGCCCATGGTGGCGTGGGTTGGCCGGGGCCACCCGCATATGATCGATTTTGCGCCGGAGCCAGACCATGCCAGCTTCAGCTGCCAGCGTCAGCAGGCTGACCATAATGGTGCGACCGACTCGCCGCAGCGGTATGGGAAACGCCGAACCGGATGGCACCAGGCTGGTCTCCTCTGATGTGAGCTGATGGCGGTCGAGGGATGCCCCACATCGCCCGCAGAAACGATGTTCAAGCGGGTTGCCATAGTGGCATTGCCGACAGATACGCTCAACCATTCAATCCACCCTTCTCGCTTTGTTCACCGAAACCCGACGGAATATCCCACATGTCCTTGTTACAGCAGTATAACACAAAATGCCAAAAGGTGATGAGTCATAGCGAACGGTTAGTTACTGGAAGAATCGGTAGCAAATATCCCGATTCCGGTGTATGATAAAACAACAAACAGGTATTTCAGCAAACAAGCAAGAGTCTTAAGAAGAGTACCGATTGTCTGGCGGCAGACGTTCGCAGGGTGCTCTGATGTCACAGCGCAAAGCAGAGCAGCTGAGCGGATGCCATGTAAACCAGTTTACGCAGAGCGATAGTATGTGCAAGCGATACTCCGTGATAGCAGCGTATCGATGTTCTTTTTGACGGAACACAAAGGCAGTCTAATAGCATATACATTGATGTAACTGAGCAGTGACCGGGAGGAAAAGCAATGGAACAAACCCCTCAAGACTACCAGAATTTACCGCCAGAAGGCGTGCTGAATGAAATGGCAGATTGGCGTGAAACGGTCATCAACTTGATCACACGCATCGGTTTTTGTTGTTGCTACGGTTATTTTTACGATGAATAATAGCCACCTGCTGATGAACCAGCAGTACTCGCGCATAGCCGTGAATCTCGTCATTCTGGGCATCGTTGGGGTGATAGCTTTTGTACCACGTCTTGGATTTGTGCTGCGTGTTACCTTGCTACTCAGCAGCATCTATATTGGTTCAACCATCTGGTTTCTGAACACGGGTATGGTTGGCACTGGTCGGCTCTATTACCTGCTTGTGGTGGTCATTGCTGCGCTCATGCTGAAGCCACGCAACGCCATACTGATCTGGTTGTTCACCATTGCGACGATGGGGGTGATCTGCATTGGCTTTCTGCACGGCTGGATTGCTCCTTCGGCCGATATTGCAGGTGGGGTGGTTGTGCCACATTTCCTGTTCAGTTACTGGTTATCGCAAGTAAACGTGAGCGGTATGATTGGCGGCATCGTGCTCTTGACCATGATCATGTTGCGGCGCAGCCTGTACCAAGCCCACACCGCGAGCCAGGCACTGCAAGAACTGAACAGCGTGTTGGAACAGCGGATTGCGGAGCGCACCCAGGAACTGACCAGCATCAATCAGCAGTTACGCTGCGAAATCGAACAACGCCAGCAGGCTGAGCAACGTACCATTGAGCAACAGCGTGCAATTACCATGCTCCAGGAGCGCGAACGGCTTGCATGTGAACTGCATGACACGGTTGGGCAAGTGCTGGGCTATGTCAATACCCAGACCCAGGCGATAACCGATTTGCTCAACCGCAACGATTCTGCTGCAACCCTGCCCTTGCTCGATCACCTGATGACCACTGTTCAACAGAGCAGTATGGATATTCGTGATTATATTCTCGGTGTGCGTGTGGGTAGCACGCTCCAGTCTACCCAGGCCACCCTGCCCACAGCCCGCCCTTTCTCTGAGACAATAAGCGCCTATCTTGCCCAGTTTCGCCAATTGAATTCTATCGAAGTGCATCTTAACAGAGCTCCTGATTTCACCAGAGTTCATCTTGCCCCCACTATTGAACTTCATTTACTGCGTATTATCCAGGAAGCGCTGACCAATGTGCGCAAGCATGCTCAGGCGACCCAGGTAGCCATTGCGCTTACGCATACCAATGATATGCTTCAGGTCGATATCACCGACAATGGGTGTGGGTTTGTTTTGCCCACTTCCACTGCTGCTCTTGCCAGTAACGACCATGGCTATGGGCTGACCAGCATGCATCGGCGTGTAGCTGATATTGGCGGCCAATTGCAGATTGAGACGGCGCCGGGCAAGGGCTGTCATATAGTGGTCACTGTGCCCCTGCGACGACAGGATGATCGCGTCTATCAGCCCATACGGCTCTTACTCGTTGATGACAACCCGACGTTCCGCACCGGGCTACAGCATTTCCTCACCGGGCGTGGCTTTGCGGTGGTGGGCACGGCCAGCAATGGCGACGAGGCGCAGACACAGGCGCGTCTCCTCCAGCCTGATATTATTCTGATGGATGTACAGATGCCTGTCTGTGATGGCATTCAGGCGACTCGTGCTATTAAGGCCGAACTGCCCCAGATTCAGATCGTCATGCTGACTGTCTCAGAAGATAGCACCCACCTCTTTGATGCCCTGAAGTACGGTGCCTCCGGTTACCTGCTCAAGAGCCTCAAAGGCGATGATATGTGCGACATGTTGCACAACCTGCGCCGGGGTGAAGTGCCGCTTTCACCAGGGTTAGCCATGCGCATTCTGCGTGAGTTTGCCCAGCATCAACCCGCCCCGAACGATGCATTTGCCGATACCGTTGGGCCAGAAGTCAATCTGACTGAGTACCAGATGAAACTGCTGATGCTGCTGGCTCAGGGTCTCACCCAGCAAGAGATTGGCGCACGCGTTGGGTATACCGAGCGCAGCATCCGCCGTCACTTGGCTGAGATTATTGATACTTTGCATCTGCGCAACCGCAACGAGGCGATTGTTTATGCTCATCGCCAACTCCAGCGGGGCAAATGGTCTTTCCCTGCTGAATGATACCAAATGCCGAGGGGTTGAAGCGCAAAGCGTTTGAGGCGTTCAAGCGCACTCGCAGTGAGCGTGCTACGTCCATCGGTAGGCGCGGCTTGCCGCTGTGCGGGCGCGGTCAGCAGCCGCTCTGTAGGGGTGTCAGTGTGCTGCTGAGATACTTACGGCTGCAAGCACGCACCCCCATCGAGTTTGTGCGGCTGCAAGCACGCACTTCCGTCAGATCGGGCGCGTGTGGTCGTCCCGACCGCGGTGCGGCGGCAAGCCCCCCTACAGCTTCTTTGAAAGACAATCCATGGTCACTTTGCGCTTCTATCAGAATGTACTATAATAACAAGAATAACCTTGTAATAAGCAGAATGGCCCCTGATGCCAGGTTGGCAACTACAACATTGAGAGAAGAGCGATGGCAGAAGAACAAATAACCTTTTCGGTCACAGGCATGACCTGTGCTTCGTGTTCAAGCCGGGTTGAGCGCAAGTTGCAGAAGATGCCAGGCGTGGTACAAGCCAGCGTGAATCTGGCGAACGAGCAGGCATCGATCTGCTTTGACCCGCGTCAGGTGCAGCCGGCGCAAATGCTCATCACGGTCGAGCAGGCGGGCTATGGCGTCATCACCGAGCAGATTGAGTTTGCGGTTACAGGCATGACCTGTGCCTCATGCTCGATGCGGGTGGAAAAGGCCTTGCGCAAGGTGGTGGGCGTGGTGCAGGCCCATGTCAACCTGGCGAGCGAGCAAGCGATGGTAACGTATGTGCCAACCAGTACCAACTGGTCGGAGATTAAGGCTGCGGTGGAGCGAGCTGGCTATGGCGTGATTGAGACAATGAGCACCGATATGGCGCAGACTGAGGATAGCGAGGCGCGAGCACGGGCGCAAGAGCTAGCCGACAAGCGGCGCAAACTAACCGTTGCAGTGGTGTGCAGCCTGCCCTTGATGCTGCTCGCTATGGCGCGTGATTTCGGCCTGATTGCGCCATGGCTGATTGGGCATACCAGTATGTCGGATATGACGGGGCACAGCTATCCCGCTGGGGCCGACCTGTTTAACTGGCTCTTCTTGCTGCTGGCAACGCCGGTGCAGTTCTACAGCGGCAGCGATTTTTATCGCCATGCATGGAAGGCACTCAAAGCCCGTACCGCCAATATGGATACGCTGATTGTGATGGGGTCATCGGTGGCATATGGCTATAGCATCGTGCTGCTGCTCAGCGGCATGGCCGGACATGTCTATTTTGAGACGGCGGCGCTGATTATTACCCTGATTCTGGTGGGCAAGCTGCTTGAGGCGCGCGCCCGCAGCCAGACCAGTGCGGCGATAAAGGCGCTAATGGGCTTGCAAGCGAAGACTGCGCGGGTGATTCGCCAGGGGCAGGAGTGTGATATTCCGATTGCTGAGGTATATCAGGGCGATATGGTGCTGGTGCGACCAGGCGAGAAAGTGCCGGTCGATGGCATCGTCGTCAGCGGCAGTTCCAGCATCGATGAGAGCATGATTACCGGCGAGAGCATGCCAGTGAGCAAAACCGAGGGCGATACCGTCATTGGCGCGACGCTGAACCGCACGGGCAGCTTTACCTTTCGCGCCACCCGCGTGGGCAAAGAGACGGCACTGGCGCAGATTATCCGCCTGGTGCAAGAGGCCCAGGGTAGCCGTGCGCCGGTGCAGCGGCTGGTGGACCGGGTCGCCGCGGTTTTTGTGCCGGTGGTGATTGGCATTGCCCTGCTGACCTTTGTGCTCTGGCTCCTGGTGGGGCAGGTGGGCTTGACCCAGTCGATGATCTTTGCAGTGGCGGTGCTGGTGATTGCCTGTCCCTGTGCGCTGGGCCTGGCAACGCCCACTGCGATTATGGTGGGTACGGGCACGGGCGCAAGCCATGGCATTTTGCTGAAGAACGCCGAGAGTATGGAGCGGGCATGTATGATCCAGACGGTGGTGCTGGATAAGACCGGCACCATAACCGAGGGCCGACCAACGGTGACCGATATAGTGGTTACGGTGCCACAGCCGGCCCATGCGCTGGTTGGCGTAGGCGCCGCGGACGATGAACCAGCGGGCGCCGCCTGGCGCAACGCTGATCTGCTGGCACTGGCGGCCAGTGCTGAGCGTGGCAGCGAGCATCCCCTTGGTGCGGCAATAGTCCGCGCAGCGCAAGAGCAGGGCTTGCGGCTGAGTCAACCCACGGCCTTTGAGGCGATTGCCGGCCATGGCATTGCGGCGCGGGTAGATGAGCGCGAGGTGTTGCTGGGCACGGCTCGCCTGCTGCAGGAGCGTGGGGTTGAGCTGGGCCGGAGCGCCGACGATATCACCCGCTTGCAGAGCGAGGGCAAGACCGCTATGGCGCTGGCCGCCGATGGTCAGCTGCTGGGCGTGCTGGCGGTGGCCGATACGCTCAAGCCAACATCGGCGCAGGCGGTGGCGACGCTGCACGCGATGGGCATTGAGGTTGCCATGCTTACCGGCGATCATGAGCGCACGGCCCAGGCAATTGCCCGTGAGGTGGGCATTGATCGTGTGCTGGCTCAGGTGCTGCCAGCCGAAAAAGCCGCCGAAGTGCAGCGTTTGCAGGCTGAGGGCCAGGTCGTTGCCATGGTCGGCGATGGGATTAACGACGCGCCGGCCCTGGCTCAGGCCGATGTAGCCGTGGCGATGAACAGCGGCACCCAGGCGGCCAAAGAGGCCGGCAACATGGTCGACCTCGACTCGAACCCGACCAAGCTCATCGAGATCGTCGAGATCGGCAAGCAGTTGCTCATCACCCGCGGCTCGCTGACGACGTTCAGCCTGGCCAACGACGTGGCCAAGTACTTTGCCATCATTCCCGCCGCGTTCGCCACCACCTACCCCGCGCTCGGCGCGCTCAACGTGATGGGTCTCGCGACGCCCTCGAGCGCCATCCTGAGCGCCGTCATCTTCAACGCCCTCGTCATCGTCGCGCTCATTCCGCTCGCGCTGCGGGGCGTG
>JAAURD010000119.1 GCA_012034075.1 Chloroflexaceae bacterium
ATCGAGTTCGATGACTGCTGATTCAAAATATTGCACGACTTTGCCATCTTCCGGACGAACAAAGGCTTCACTCAAAGGCAGGCCCAGGCTGCCCTGTCCGCCCAGGTATTCCCAGGCACGGCGGAACCAGCCCTTCACATGGTAGGGACTACCAGCTACTTCTCGGGCGGACTTTTCGCCATCACGGTTAGCCGCCGGGTTGCGAGTCAATTCAACGGGCATCCGTGTGACACTGGGCAACGGCGGGCCGGCATAATCGCGGAAGGTAAAAGCAGCCGGTTTAAGGCTATCATCACGACGATACAGCCCATAATGCTCTTCACGGTTATCCCAACGCATCGATGGGCCGGCATCATAGTCACGCAACGTCCATGCAAAGATACCGGCTACACGCCCTTCAGCGGCACTGATCGTCTGGCGATAGACCTGCGCCTGCTGCCATTCGGTGTAATCGGGCACGGTACAGGGTGGGCCGCTGGGCCAGCCAAATTCCTGGAGCAGAATTGGTTTGTTGGTGCGGGCGCGAATCTCGTCAAGTTGGCGAGCAGCATCCGCCGCATTATAGATATGCACGCTCACTACATCGCTGATGTCGATCACACTGCGACCATCCGGCGCGGTCACCCACAAGTTTTGATAATGAGCCATACCGACCGTCACCAGATGGTTGGGCGCCAGTTCACGTACTTTATCGGCCATACGTACCAACCAGGTCATGACCTGATCGATACGACCCTCATTAGCCCAGCGATTGTAGTTATCTGGCTCGTTGTGCAGGTCCCAGGCTAGAATGCGATCATCACCGGCAAAGTTACCAATGAGGCGTTCAAGATACTCAAAATTCCGCCGTTCGCCACGGGTACCTGGTTCGGGAAAGCCATCGTAAAAGTCAAACAGGGTGACAATCAGACGCATATCCAGATCACCGGCGATCTGGGTGATTTCACGCATGCGTTGAATGAGCTTGTTATTAACTTCCCCTCCACCGAAAGCATCGTATGGCAGCAGAATGCGTATGGCATTGACACCGAGTTGATCGCGGGCCAGACGCAACTCACGTTCGATCTGCGGACCATCCCAGTTTTCCCACATCTTTGTCCAGGGTAAGCCCTGGGGATAGTAGTTAACGCCCTTTATCTGCAACGGCCGGCCCAGACGGGTGAGCTGTGAACCAGAAACTTCAATAAAACCACCTGGTTCGGGCGGGTCGGCGGGAATAGGGTTTTGCCATGGTTCGGCACTGGGTAGACTGCCGTTGAATTGATGACCGAGCAGACCAAACAGAATACCCTGTTCGGCGTGATCTTCAAACCGAGCGCGTTCAAACCACTGCACGGTATAGGATCGGCCATCTTCGAGGACTTCGGGCCGTGCTGGTGTAAGGGGCAGGCCAAACAGGGCCAGGCTTTCAGCCTCGCTGATCCCTTCGTGGCCCAGTTCCAGACCATACTGGCGCCAGGCTTGCAAGAATGGACCACAGACACTCTGACCGGTGTCGCCAAAATACTGGCAACGCGCATCTTCACGTGGGCCTTCGGGTGCTGCCAAGCCTGAACGCTGGACCAATATTTCACGACCAAGTTGGCCTAATTGCACATCATAGGGGGGTGACAGGTGTGGGTGGATTTCGAGCCGGGCCCGTTCAAACAATTGGACGGTGATATTACCGTTGTCGGCGGGAACGTCATAAGCATCACTCAGGGGATACCCAAACACCGGCAAGCCACCCTGTTCTTCCCAGAAGGTGCGTAGACGTCCATCAATACAATGATTGATAACTGGTGCGGCTTCAGGAAAACAGCGCGGTTCAGCAGAAACCGAGTCGAACGGCAAAGACAAACTGAAGAAGAGCATACCCAGAAACATCAGCAGGGGAAGACGTGTTATCATGAATTGTGACTCCCTGAAACGTAACGTATGGTCAACCATGGAACAGCCACCAAACAGGTGCTACAGGTATCGTACCACAGAGTCGTATAAACTGGCTAGCAACACAGGTTACAGTGGCGTGAATCCCTGTCCTCCGGGCGCAGCGTATGCCAGGGCAAAAGCGCACGCTGTGAATTGACAGAATGGACTGGTCATCGTTACAATACAGCAGGCAATGTCACAAGCGGTAAAGGATACGCTATCTATGAAGAGAATGGCACGGATCGCACAAACAGTCGGTCTTGCGGTTGGCGGCACAATGGGTTTAGCCGGAATGGGCATGATGCGTTGGTATCGCCGTGCGCTGCCGCAAACCAGTGGCACCCTGCTATTGCCAGGGCTGCGTCAATCGGTTCAGGTTTTGCGTGATCGCTGGGGTATTCCGCATATCTATGCTGAACACAATGCCGATTTGTTTCGTGCCCTGGGCTATGTGCATGCGCAGGACCGGTTGTGGCAAATGGAACTAAATCGCCGTACTGGACAGGGTCGCCTGGCCGAAATATTCGGTGAACGCTTGCTGGCAACCGACCGTTTTATACGGACCCTGGGTTTCAACCGGCTGGCGCTTGGTGATGTGGCTTTGCTGGATGAATCGACGTATGAAGTCGTGCATGCCTATGTTGGTGGGATAAATGCCTATATCGAGCAACATATGAAACGTCTGCCGCTCGAATTTACGCTGCTGGGGGTGCAGCCAGGGCCCTGGGACTTGAGCGATGTGGTGGTGTGGGGCCGTGTGATGGCCTTGAATCTCTCAGTCAACTGGAAGACTGAGTTGCTCAATGCTCGCCTGGTTGACCTGCTTGGTGCTGAACAAGCGCGGTCTTTTATGCAGCAGTACATTCACGAAGAGCCGATCACTGTGCCTGCTGGTATCTGTTATGGCCTGCTTAAAGGCGATGAGGCATTGCGAGCGATGCGCGAGGCCGTTCCGTTGCTGGCGCCAGAGCAGGCCGGTCAGGGAAGCAATGCCTGGGTGCTGGGGGGCGAGCGCACGGCTGAGGGCAAACCTTTGCTTGCCAATGATACGCATTTGCTGCTCAGTATGCCGTGCTCGTGGTATGAGGCGCATTTAGAGGGTGGGGATTACCGCATGGTGGGGGCGACCTTACCAGGTCTGCCAACCGTGCTGATAGGCCACAACGAGCGGATTACCTGGGGTATTACCAACGCTCTGATTGATGTACAGGACTTGTTTATCGAGCGGTTTGACCCGGCGAACCCTCGGCGTTATGCCTGGCAAGATGGCTGGCGTGAGGCCGACGTGTTGGAAGAAGAGATTATGGTGCGCGGTGGGGTGCAACCGGTGCGTCATCATGTACGGATAACGCACCATGGGCCGGTCATTACCCCCGCCATCACCCCGGCCCTCTCCCCACTTGGGAGAGGGGAGTCTCAGGCCCACTGAGATCAGTGAGGACCTATCGCTGTGCTGGACGGGATTGCGGCCTGGGAAGATGTTACAGGCGGGTCTGACCCTCAACCGGGCGATGAATTGGGCCGATTTTCGGGAGGCGCTGGCGGGCTGGCTTACGCCTGTGAGCAACTTTTTGTATGCCGATGTCGATGGGCATCATGGCTATGCGCTGGGCGGCGATGTCCCGCGTCGCAAACAGGGTGACGGCCGCTTACCAGTGCCTGGGTGGACGGGCGAATATGATTGGGATGGTCTCATTCCGGCAATTGAGCTGCCGGCAGCACTGGATCCACCCGAAGCGGTGATTGTGTCGGCCAATCATCGTATTGCCGGTGAAGCCTACCGTCACCACCAACACGTTTCTGGCGAATGGCTGAATGGCTACCGTGCGGCGCGAGCGCATGAGGTGCTGGCAGCCACGGATCGGCATACGGTGACGACGCTTGCCCATATGCAACTTGATGTCTTTTGCCAGCCGGGGTTTGAGCTGGCACGCCTGGTAGCCGATCTGGTATTGCCGCAAGATGATAGGTTGCTGCTGCAGGCGCAACAGGTGCTGGCCGATTGGGATGGCTGGTTGCAACCGCAAAGTGTTGCGGCATGTATCTATACCATGCTCCGTTACCATATCAAACAACGTCTGTTTACCCACCTCGATGATCTGCTCTACGCTGCCGCCGGCAGCGGGCTTTTTACCACACCGGTAGCCAGTCTCTATTTTGATTTTCGGCTGATGCCTGGTTTGCTCACCCAATTGCAGCAATCTGCAGACCGTTCCATCGTTCTGCCCCAGCCCGGCAGCCCTGAGGCCAGCGATACGCTGTTGCTTGCCACATGTTTTGCCGAGGCTATCGGTGATTTGCAACAGCGTTTTGGTGATCAGATAGAGAACTGGCAGTACAGTCAGCTGCACACGCTGACGTTGCGCCATCCGTTGGGGCGCAATGCCTTGCTGGAACGCATCTTTAACCGTGGGCCATGGCCTACCGGTGGTGATATGGATACTATCTGTATGGGCTATACACCGTTTGATCTGGAACAACTACAGCTCTATACTGGTCCCGCGTACCGGCAGATTTGCGATCCTGGGAACTGGAACGCTAGTGTAAGCGTCATTGCTGGTGGGCAGAGTGGTCATCCGGCCAGCCCGCACTATGACGATATGATGGGCATGTGGCGTCGCGGCGATTATCACCCCATGCTGTGGCAACGCTCGCAAGTAGAACAGCATATGATTGCAACATTGACATTCTGTCCCGATTCGGTGACAATGCAGAAGCGATGACAAGCACACCATCTGAGTTGCCGCGACCAGCGGTGACAGAGACAACATCCGAGCTACCACGACCAGAGTCGGTGGTTGAACCACCAGTCAGGCCCGACCCCACTGGAGGGGTTCGGCGTGCTGCGCCCTCTATCATGGGTTTGACGCTAGAGCATGCGGCCTATCTGCTGCTGGCAGTGCTATCAGGCGTGCTGCATGTGTGGGCACTGGGGGATCGTGCGCTGCACCACGATGAAACCTTGCATGCCTGGTATTCCTGGCAATTGTATCAAGGCCATGGGCATATCCATGATCCGTTATTGCATGGGCCGTTTCTGTATTATGTTGGTGCGCTGGTCTACTGGTTATTCGGTGACAATGATACAACGGCACGTCTGGGCGCTGCCCTCTTTGGCACAGTGTTGCCACTCCTGCCCTTCTTTGTGCGGCGTGAACTGGGCCGACCAGCGGCTTTGATGGCCGCAGTGTATCTGTTAATCTCGCCCACGTTTCTTTACGTAGGTCGTTTTATTCGCCACGACATCTACTCCATTGTGTTTGAGATGCTGATCTTTATCGCCATTGTGCGGTACAGCAGCACCCACCAGCGGCGCTGGCTCTATCTTGGGGCAGCAGCCTTTGGGTTTATGATCACCAACCAGGAGACCAGTTATCTCTTTGTGCTGATGCTGGTAACGCCCCTGCTGCTGCTGTTTTTGTGGCGTGTCTGCAAGCCCGGCATTCCACTGCTGTTTCTGCTGGGACTCGCGCTAGCGATGCTCTTTTTTGTGTTGCCAGGCACTGCCACCGTAGATGGTGAGCACCGCGCCTTACGTGATGCTGAGGGCATGATGGAGTACACACCAGGGCCGTTGTTTGGTTGGTACCCGCTGGAAACCGATGATAATACCTACGCGCTTGAGATTCGCAATCGTGCAGATAATCACAATAACCAGTCGTTGTACGAAAACCTGGTGACCTATCTCGCGGACCTCTGGCGCTTTTTTGGTCATCCGGCGCCACTGATTGCGGCTGCCCTGCTGATCACTACCATGATTATCCTGATCGTGCTGATCTGGCTGATTCCTGATGGCAATGGACAAACGGCCTGGCAACGGGCGATTGAGCGTGGCGGTAGTGTTATTCAGGGGTATGCGAGCCTGGCGCAAGATTGGCGCTGGCTGGGGGCATTGGTCATCTTTTTTGCGATCTATTTTTTCCTATTCACTGGCTTTTTGAGCAATATGCTGGGAACTATCACCGGCACCACCGGCTCACTGCTCTACTGGCTGGCTCAACATAATGTTGAACGGGGCGGACAGCCACCCCATTACTATCTGGTACTGCTGACTGTCTACGAACCATTGATTGTGTTCTGGGCCGGTCTTGGCATGTTCTTTCTCGTGATTGGTCCGGTGCTGGCGCTGTTGCAGTGGATGCAACGCCCGCCGTTGATCGCGTATCTGCTGGGGTGGTGGTCACTCACCGCGCTTGGCCTCTATTCCTGGGCTGGCGAAAAGATGCCCTGGCTCACCGTGCATATCTTGCTTCCCCTGGTGTTGCTGGCTGCATGGTCGGCGCAACAGGTGTTTCGCCATCTGCGTGGTCGTGGGCGATCGGCCGAAACGGGTGAGACGCATGTGACCTGGTACCCCTGGCGGTTGGTCATCTTTGGGGGGATGTTCCTCAGTGCCACGGCACTTGGGTTCATCTCGCTGACAACGTATATTCGTCTGGGTCAACCGTTGCGGTTGGCCGAAGTTCAGGTGCCCTGGGGCACCATACCAGCAATGGACATTCCCCTGGCGGTCATTCCCTTGACGCTGTTGCTGATGCTCGTATTGCTCACGATTGCCGCCGGGATGACCTGGGGTTGGCGCTGGTCGCTCAGTGCTTTGTTGCTCTGTATGACCCTGATGGGCAGTGTGTATACCATCCGTAACACCTACCGTCTCAATTATGTCAGTGGTGATGTCCCCCGTGAGATGTTGATCTACACTCAGACATCACCCGATGTGATGCGCATGGTACGCTACGTCGAAGCTCTGTCGATGCGCCAGACCAGCGGCATGGATATGCCCATTTTGTATGATAACGAGACCGTCTGGTCATGGTATTTACGTAACTTCACCAGCGGCACACGGATCAGCGGTCAAATTCAGCGACCACCTGATCCAGAGATACAGGTAGCCTTTCTCTTGCGTGAGAATATCGCCGGGGCGATTGACGAGAATCCCGCGTTACGCGGATTTGAAGTGCATCGTTTTCCCTTGCGCTGGTGGTTTCCCGAAGCTCAGACGTATGGCATCCATAGTGCCAGCGACCTGAACCAGGGCACGGTGCAGCCATCAATCCTCGACCGGCTGCTGCGTGAGCCGCTCGCGGACCAGACCATCATTGATGTGTGGAATTTTCTGATCCATCGTGATCCAGGTGCGCCCCTGGGATCATCTGATTTTGTGATAGCCGTGCGCCCATCGCTGGTCCATCAATTAGGGCCGGGCTTTGGCGCCGGGGAGGATTGAGCTATGGCTATTGAAACACTGCCACGCCTACCCCAACGCTTGCTTGTTGACCGAGTGCTCAGTTTTTCGCAGGTACATATAGAAATAGCAGGCTATGTCGTTCTCATGGTACTCAGTATCATCGCCCACCTCTGGGGGCTTGGCACGATGGCCCTGCATCATGATGAGTCGATCCATGCCTATATGAGCTGGTCGCTTTTATACGGGTGAGGGGGCGGCTTTAGCTGTGCCTTTCATAGTGCAGAGACTCCCAATCAATCGCCAACGTACTGTTACGATCCGGTCTATCATGGGCCGACGCTGTATGTCTTTACCCTGCTCTCCTACTTTCTGTTTGGTGATGGCGATGCGCAGGCACGCCTGCCCATGGCGCTGGCTGGCATCTTGATGGGGGCGTCATGCTGGTGGTTGCGACCCTACCTGGGTAAGGGTGGCGCATTTATTGCGGCGATCCTGCTCACATTCTCTCCTTCGCTGCTCTATTACACTCGCTTTGCCCGCCACGATGGTCTGATGGTGCTCTGGGAAGTGTGGATGGTCATCGGCTTCTTCCGTTATGTCGATACGGGTCGTCCGGTCTATCTCTACCTGCTCGCAACGGCAACCGCATTGGCGATTGGTACTCATGAACTCTACTATATTCTGTTCTTTATCTTTGGCATGTTTGTGATCCTGCGTCTCCTGGCCGAATTACTGCCAACACGCTCTATTGCCCTGGTGCTTGCGATTGGCTTGCTCATCTGTGTTCCCTTTATGGTGTGGAACCCACCGTTACCGATTGGACAGGGACTCTATCTCGGAGAAAAACTGCTGCTTGTCAGTACTGCCCTGCTGATGGGTTCTTTTGCGCTGTGGGCCTGGAACCCGAAACCGGTACTCTGGCCTCGTATCAAGCATCTGGTCTTGCATCAGACTGGTACCCTCTTGATTGCCCTGGCCTTGTTGCTGACAATCTATACGGTCTTCTACACGACCTTTTTCTCCTACCCTCGCGGTATTCTGGGCATGTACGATGGTCTGGCCTATTGGCTCGGCAGCCAGCACGAGTTCAAGCGTGGTGATCAGCCCTGGTACTACTATGTGATGCAGTTACCGATCTATGAGCCGCTGGGTATTGTCAGTGCCATTGGCGCATGCTTCTTTCTAACGATCCGTCGTTTTTTTGCCAGGGTCGAGGAGACCGTGCGGATGGATGTTCTGTTTGGGGTGTTTGCCCTGTTCTGGTACGTCAATGCCGTGGTAATCTTCTCGTGGGCCGGCGAAAAGATGCCCTGGTTGCTGGTGCATATGGCGCTACCGGGCAACCTGCTGGCTGCATGGGTCATTGGTCAACTGCTACGGGTCATCTGGCCATCGAGGTCCGTCATTCCCGACCCTGGGTCCTCCCTGGGAGAGAGTCCGGGGGTGAGTGCCTTAGAGGATAGTGAGTCAGATACCAACAATACTGCCGATGATAATGGGCATCGACCTGAACCAACCGAACGCAAAACGCCCATCTGGAGCATGATGTTGGTACCACCGTTGGTCTTGCTGCTGGGTATTGCTCTGGGTATGGCGCTCTGGCGTCTGTTTGCGTCATCCGCCGGGACTGATCAAGCAGCCCAGAGCAACCTGCTGCAAGGTCTGCCGGCCCTGATCATTTTTGGCGCATTGCTCTACACCATCCTGACCATCGCCCATCAGATTGGCGCACGTATCGTGCTGACACTCACCGCGCTGACGCTGATGGCTGTGCTGGGTGGGTACATGGTGCGGGCGACCTGGCTGGTTGTGTATGATCATCCAGATACGCCTATCGATCCGCTGATCTATGTGCAGACCGCCCCTGATGTGCCACTGTATGTGGAAGATGTACGTGAGCTGTCACTCAATCTCACCCGTAGCCAGCGTGATGAAACCGACGTGGCTGGTGGTCTGAGCCTGCCAATCCTAATTGGATGTGGGCACTAGCGATGGCAGTGGCCTGACCTGGCCCATGCAGTGGTACTTCCGCAATTTTCAGGAACTGGTCTGGCGCAATAATGAATCCTTTGAGAACCCCACATCTCAGACATTTGAGGTGACGATGAAGGATGGTTCGGTTGAACCTGCGCCAGTAGTGATGTTGCATCGTACCAGTAATATTACCGAGCGCACGCGTGAAGTGCTCAGTGAAACCCATGTGCGCCCGTATGGTGAGTTTGGGATTTTTAACTGGTGGTTTCCCGAAGGCGACAAATGCCAGCCTGGCAATCCTGGGTACAAGCGCTTTTATTTGAATAGCTGGATGAACCGCGAGACGCTGATCAAACATTGCGGTGAGTCCTTTGCCGAGCGGGTTGAACAGGGTGACGTGCAGTTGCATGATCCCTGGACGCCCCTTATCTGGCCGTTGTTGGCGGAGAACCGCGATCAAACACTGCAATACCTGCTCTACCGTGAATTACCATCATCGCTCACGCCAGGTTCGCGTGATATGGAGGTCTGGATGCGCAAAGACCTGGTGGCTGGCACGGGCACTGGTGACTTTGCAACCTCACGCCGGGCAACATCGATTCCGCTCCTTGCCGATCAGGCGATTGGCGAATCAGCCAACCTGAACAACCCAACCGGTATCGCTGTGGATGACCAGGGTCGTATCTACGTGGCTGATACGATGAACCACCGCATTGTTATCTTTGATGCCGATGGTCAGCAGGTGCAAACCATCGGCAGTTTTGGCAATGGCGAAGGACAATTTTACGAACCACGGGGCATTGCTGTTGATGAAGATGGTTTTATCTATGTCACAGATACCTGGAATGCGCGAGTCGTGAAACTCAGCGCAGAGGGTGAATGGCTGCTCACCTGGGGCACTGGTGACGATATGGGCACGGGTGATCAGCGTCGTGCTTTTGTGACTGATGGTTCAGAGGCTAGCAATAATGCCAATGAACTGGGGTTGTATGGCCCGCGTGGTATCGCCATTGACCCATCAGGAAACATCCATATTACTGATACCGGCAATAAGCGGATTGTGGTGACCGATAACGAAGGCAATTACTTGTACCAATGGGGTTATGGTGGCAGTGGGCTACGCCAGTTTAATGAGCCAACTGGCCTTGGTATCGATGCACTTGGCAGGGTGTATGTTGCTGATACCTGGAATAGTCGGGTACAGGTGTTCACCGATGTCGATAGTCTGGCCGAAAGCTGGCCGGTTGCAGGGTGGTCGCCTGGTACATACGACGATCCATCGCTTACCGTGAGCCCTGAAGGACAGGTATTGGTCAGTGTACCGACGGAACACCAGGTGATGCTGTTGGATCGCAATGGCGAACCGTTGATTGCCTGGGGCGGCAGTGGGAGCTCTCTATCGGCACTCAATTCACCCAGTGGTCTGGCCGTGGGTCCCAATGGGTCAATCTATGTGGTGGATCGTCAGTTACATCGCGTCTTGCGGTTTACCTTACCACGATTGGATAGTCCTGAGCCATAAATGAAATACCAGACAGCCAACCAGACGATACCCTACCATTATCTCAATGTGGTGATTCCGCCGGGCAACCGCAGCTATAGCCCGGCCTGGCAACGTGTGCTGGCCCAACTCGGCAGTTACACCGCACAGGTCGTGCAAAAGCTGCGGCTGCGACCAACAACCGTCGTTTTGCTTGCCCAGACCAGCACGCACCTTCTGGTACGCATCAGCACCGCCAACCAGCATGTTGTGCTGGTGCTGGCGCCAGAACTGCATCTGGCTGGCGAAGTCGCTTTTAGCCGTGCTATGGCTGCGCATAACTTGCCTGCTCCGCGTCTGGTGGAATATGATCTCTCGCGCACGCTGATCCCTTGTGACTATCTGATAGAGTACTACGTTGGCGGCCACAGTGCCGAACAGCTCGTGCAACCCTATCTGCTGCGTGGTCTGGCGCGTCAGACTGGCCGGGTCTTGCAACGCATGCATCGCATTGGTATGCCGGGCTGGGCTCGTCCGAACCAGGTTGGTCGCTGGCTCGAACCAGACTGGCTGCCCATACTGACCAACCTGCACCACCGGCTGGCACCCATGCCGATTGCTCGTCTGGTCTTTGGTGATAACGATAGTGATATGCTTGCTTCCGTGTTGGAACAACCTATCCTTGCCGATGTGCAGCCGCGCCTGATGCATGGTAATATCAGCCCACGCGCGGTTCGTTGCACCGTCAATGAAGCCGCTCGCCTGGAGGCCATCACCGACCCGGGGCCGCTGATTGGTGGCGATGGCATGCTCGATCTGGCCCGCGGTCTGGATCCGGTCTACCCCGATGCGTGGCGAGCCGGCCTCCTGGAAGGGTACAGCTCAGCAGTGATGCCCGGCCCAAACGAAATGGAACGCCTACGCTATCTACGTATCCTGACCTGCACCTGGAGTGCCTGCCAACGCTATATTCGGGCCGAATCGCCACAGGCCGCACGGGATGAGGCGCTGGCCCTGTTTCATGGGAACATCCATCCGTTTCAAGTCGAATCTGAATCCATCACAAGTGGGGGCTGATGTTGACAATCCTGAAGAACAAATGTTCACTATCTCGTCGGAACCTATCGAAAGGAGTCGCTCATGAGAGTAGCCGTGTTCAGTACCAAACCCTATGATCGCCAATTTCTTGCCCACGCCAATGAACAGTATGGTCACGAAATGATCTTTCTCGAACCACGTCTCACATTGGAAACGCTCCCACTGGCTCGCAACTTTGCCGTGGTCTGTCTGTTTGTCAACGATATTGTGGATGCTGCGATGATGGCTCAGCTGGCCGATGGCGGCACTCGCCTGCTGGCCTTACGTTCTGCTGGCTTCAATCATGTTGATCTGGCAGCAGCAGATGCCCACAATATCACGGTTGTGCGTGTGCCTGCCTATTCACCCTATGCCGTTGCCGAGCATACGGTTGGCTTGATGCTGGTGCTCAATCGGCATATTCACCGCGCTTTTGCCCGTGTCCGTGAAGGCAATTTTGCCCTCGATGGTTTGATGGGCTTTGATATGCATGGTAAGACGGTGGGGATTATTGGCACCGGGAAGATTGGCCTGGAAGTTGGGCGAATTATCCATGGCTTTGGCTGCACGATCCTCGCCTATGATCCCTATCCCAATAGCGAACTCATCGAGCTTGGCGCTCAGTACGTCGAGTTAGCGCAACTCTTTCAGCAATCCGATATTATCACGTTACACAGTCCACTTAATCCACAAACATACCATTTGATCGGGAGAGATGCCATTCAGCAGCTGAAACCTGGTGTGATGATTATCAATACCAGCCGTGGTGCGTTGATCGATACGGCTGAAGTTGTCGAAGGTCTTAAATCAGGACGGATTGGCTACCTTGGTCTTGATGTGTACGAAGAGGAAGCGGATCTCTTTTTTGAGGACCTCTCCAATAAGGTCATTCAGGATGACGTGTTTGCGCGGCTGCTGACGTTTCCCAATGTTGTTGTCACCGGTCACCAGGCATTCTTTACCCGCAACGCGGTTGAGGCGATTGCCGATGTGACGCTCGCGAACATTACGGCTTTTGAACAGGGAAGTCCCGTCAATACCGTCACAGCTGAAGGCACGCGCCGTTCGTGACGTGTTGCTCCGTTCATCAACCTGATGGGTCTGCATGTTGGCGGCCCTCATCCCCGGCCCCTCTCCCACAAGGGGAGAGGGGTGTATGGCGTTGACCCCTGAGATAACCGCAAACAGAGGCAGTGGAATGATGTAACTTCACCTGCCTGGTGCTCATACCGAAAGGGGTACGGTTGCAAGATGATCCAGCGTCCAGGTCGAAACATTGCTCTTGGCTCAGATGTTCGTTCTGCTGCTCGTTGTTGGATGGTGGTTCTGGTAACAGAGCAGCATCACCTCAACGGACATTGGCGTAGCAGTGGCAGCAGACGAAGTACAGCGTTGCCTTCATCTCTGTCGAAATTCCTTCACGGATCAGACGTCGGTGCGGCTTGTAGCCGCACAGCGGTCGGCCCGACCGCACGCAGGTCGAACGCGGGTCGCGAACATCGTAGGTGCGAACATCGTCGGTGGGCG
>JAAURD010000120.1 GCA_012034075.1 Chloroflexaceae bacterium
TTCGGCGGGGTGCGCCGGCGCGGGCACGGCGGCGTTCTTCTTCGGCACGCAGGAGTTCGCGGTCAATCTGGTTCAGGCGTGCTTGTATGAAGATGCGTTCGTAGGCGGAGACTTTGCGATAATCTTGCAGGAGTCGCTGTTTCTCCTGGGTGAGCTGGGTGACGAGTTTGAGTGCCGCTTCAGCGCGACTACGATTGTTCATGAGGGAGGCCATTGGTATCTCCTAATTTTGCATCATAAAGGCTTATGCACTAATAGTATGAACCATCACGACCCTGCTGGAGCAGCAGTTTGGGATAGACTCGGTAAACTGGGCATGATTGGGGAAGGCTTGAGCACTTCCTGGTGTGCAGGTTCAGCCGTGCCAAATCGGCACTTGATGGGTGCTTGATGGGTGCTTCCCGGTATAGAAACGTCGTTGAGTCTATGCTATAGTACGTAACAGATACAACTCCAATATCCATCGGTATGAACATCGGGTGCGATAGTTCGTCTGATATTGTTCTCCTGGATTGTATAGGTTGTTGGTGTAGCAGATGGCAGTCTGCTACACCTGTCGTTTTTCAGGCGCTGTGCGCAGTATGCGAGTGCGACAATCACTTGCAAGCAGGGGCTTCCCCAAAACACGCCCGGTGTGCTGCACGGTTATTCGCCTGTGTTCCGATATGCCGTTAGGTGTCAGCCATGGTTGGTGGCTGCCGGTGTTCCGTTAGTCTCTTCCAATAGCTGCTTCTGTTAATAGCCGATTGATCCGTTCGGTCAGGGTTATCGCATACGCTTGTAAGTTCGCGATATCGGCTATCATCGTTTCTACCAGGCCAGGGTTCAAGGTGATTTTGTCTTGCGCCATCCGGGCCTTATCTTGCGTTTTCATCAAGAGTTTCATCGCTTCTTCGGCAGTTACATGAGCTTCGTCACGTTGTTTGGAAACTCCGATGGGCCATCGACCGCTTACCTGTTTGGCTTTCGATACAGAAAGAAAGCGTTGAATGCGTTCCAGGCAGGTCATCGCCTGGGAGGTTGAGCGACTGGTATCGGAAAGCAAGATGGTGGCCAAGTTCTGGTTTGCATAGACTTTGGAGCGAGCGTTATCAGTTCTCTTCAGGGCCTCCTGCAGGTAGCAGGTCGCTTCCGTTGCCTCGTGCAATGCCTGTGCCCGTTCGCTCTCCACTTCCACTGGCCACCGTCGTGGTATGGTCGGCATCGTTCTCCAAACTCCTTCCATCTCTACTTGCCGTGTACCGTAACAATTCCATATGGCGTAGGACTGATTCGCCGATTTGCCAGAGGATGATAGGTGCGCCTGATGCAATGAATGAGCACCATATGGTTGTCTCGTACATTTGCCAGTTAATTGCGGGGTCTTCCATGTATGCTTCCTGCTGGTGGAGGCGGCGTGCTTCCAACGCAACGGGAATGAGTGAGATGAGGACACCACCGGCGACTTCGGCCCAGACGTGATCCGGCTTGATGCCGGGGAAGCGCCTTTCGAGCCAGCTGAGTGATGCGGCGTAGGCTGTGGAAAGCCCCAGAACTTGGAGCGGTACGCGCACCAGCACGGTTTCGCTTGGGTCCTTTACGGCTGTATCCATTTAACAACTCCTTTCATAGGTCCTTTTCGGGTGCTTGTTGGGTTCTTCCCGACCGAACTTACGGAATATAGTATACACCATTCGTCAAGAGGGTGAGAATAGGCCGAACAATATGTATGGCGGCTGGTTGAAGCTGTCGTGGATGGCAGGTCGAGTATGTGGATAACGCCTGGAGAAGAGGCGAAAAAACGGCGTTTCTGGCTTTGTGACGGGGTAAAGGCTGTTTTTGATAAGATGTGGATAAGATGTGGAGATAGACAGGAAAACCGCTTTGCCGGGGCAAAGCGGCTGTTTGTGGTATAAAAAACGTGTCAAGCGAATTTTGGTGAAGATTTATTCACTTAGGTTGCGGTTTCGCAACTTTTCGCCGAGATTTGCACGTTGATGGTCGGGGCGAGTGGATTCGAACCACCGACCTCCGCGTCCCGAACGCGGTGCTCTGCCAGGCTGAGCCACGCCCCGTTGACCATTGGCGCATACTGGTGCCGAAGGTGGGAGTTGAACCCACACGAGGTTGCCCTCAACGGTTTTTGAGACCGTCGCGTCTGCCATTCCGCCACTCCGGCGTGTGCTGTTTTGTATTATAGACGATAGGGCTGGATTCGTCAATGGAGAATGGGTCTTATTTATCTCGGTTCTGGTCTGATTCTCAGGTGAAAAGGAGCTGCTCTTATGAAGGCGGTGCGGGTTGGGCGGCGCCTGGAGCTTGAGCCTGAGGCTTGTGAGCGCGGCCAGCGGGTGAGAGATTGACCACAAAGGACATGAAGGACACAAAGGTATGACAGGGGACGATGTTCAGCTGAGGATCTGAAGTGTTATGGGTTGGGGTCGGTGGGCAAGACGGCCTGGAACACGGGTAGTATCTCTCCCACATGTGGGCAATGACGGGGGCGACGGTGTGTGGCGCCCCTGTGGTAGCGCAGTGAATGTGGCCGCTATGAGGGGTCAGGTTGTGCATCTGGGCGACGCGTGCGACTTGACGGGCGACGGCTGGGCCGGTATCGATGATGGTGATGGCGGGGCCGATGAGATCGGCATGATGGGTTTGAGAAAGGGGAAGTGGGTACAACCAAGGACGAGTGTGTCGAAGCTGGTGGTTTCGGTCTGGGCGAGGCAGCGGGCGACGAGGTAGCGGGTTTCGGGGCTGGTGAGGTCGGCGGTTTCGACACAGGTGACAAGCTCGGGACAGGGGAGGAGTTGGATTTCGGTGTTGCCGGCAAAGCGTCGAATCAAGGATGCCAGGCGTTGACCTTCGAGTGTGCCGTCGGTGGCGAGTACGCGAATACGGCCGGTGCGGGTGGCGGCAACGGCGGGTTTGATACCAGGTTCCATGCCCACAATGGGCAGGTCGAAGACATCACGCAGGCATTCAAGTGCGGCTGATGTGGCGGTGTTGCAGGCGACGACGATCATGCCTACGCCTTGTTGGACGAGCCAGCGGCTACAGACGACTGCGCGTTGGCGGACCTCTTCGACGGGGCGCGGCCCATAGGGACAAAACGCTTCATCGGCGAGATAGAGCAAATCATGGTTGGGTAACATCTGGCGCACGGCCCGCATTACGGAAAGGCCGCCCAGGCCGGAGTCATATAATCCAATGGTTGTCATATTGTCTGGTCATCCGCATCAAGTGCGATTCCAATGGCGTTTAGTATAGCATATTCAACTTGATCGTTTGTTGTGTGCAAATTTGCTATATAATGTCGCTAGAGCATGATAGGATGCAGAGATGGAGAAAAACGACTGATGGCTCAAGATATCTTGACATTGCCGATGGAGAGTGATATTCCGCTGGATAGTGCGACCCTGGAGGATATGCGCGATTGGATTACGGGGGCGAGTGATGAGCAGTTGCGCCAATGGCAACACTTGGCTATGCGTGTGGAGCAACTGCATGGCTTGTTGCCGGCTTTGCCGTTGGAAGATACGGAACGCCAGGATATGGAGATGGCGCTGGCGCATGCGCGGCATCATTTGAATTACCGCCGCCCATATACGATTTCGGTGGTGGGTATTTCGGGTGCGGGCAAGAGTACGTTGATCAATGCGTTGCTTGGTCGGAGTCTGGTGGTGTTTAAGTATGGTCGGCCGACGACTGGTACGATTGTGACGGTGCGCCAGGTGAGTGGCGATGGCAGCCCGGCGCTGACGGAGCGGGCGATTATTCGCTATCATACGATGCAGAGCCTGACTGAGGCGGTGCAGGCGCACTGTGCGCAGCTGGGGCAACAGCCGGTGTATCAGCAGGGCGATCCGTCACGGGGGCTGGACTTGTCTGAGACGCTGAGTCGTGTGCGCAGTTGGCAGTGGCAAGAGGGTGGGGTGATGATTTGCCGCAGTTGCGGTGCGGAAAATAAACCAGGCTCGAAGTTTTGTACGACGTGTGGGGCACCGTTCTTTGGGGTGCAGGATGGGAGTGCTGAACGTGGGCCGGAGGCGTTGTCGGCGCTGGAGGATTTGCTCTCTACGGCGTTGCGGCAGCAGGCGCGGCTGGATACCGAGGAGAGCCTGGCGCTGAGTGAAGTAGAGCAGGCGCAGCAGGTGCAGGCATTGATGGACGAGGAGTCGGAGATCAATCGGGATCCGAATCAGCGTCTGATTCCGCTGATCCAGAGCATTGAATATCAGATTATTCCGCGGTCGCAGACGGGGCAAGATGCGTTGACGCATGTGAATTTGACGGATTTGCCGGGTGCGGCGGCGCGGGCGAGTCTGCATGAGCAGCGTATGCGGGAGCAGCTGGATCCGTTTAAGACGGATGCGGTGATTCTGGTGATGCCGCCGGATCGGCCGGAGTTGCTGACGAATCAGTTGTTGCCGTTGGTGCAGGGCGTGATGATGCGTGGCTTGAATGCGGAGCAGCGGCGTGTGGCGGCGGAGCGGATTTTTCTGGTGGTGAATAAGGGCGATATTACGACGGGTGTTTCGGGGACTGAGGCGGAACAGGCGATGCGCGAGAATGTGGAAAAGGTGGCGAATGCGATTATTCCTGATTTCTTTCAGCGGTATGGGCACAATATCTTTTTTCATGTAATGGCGCAGCCGGCGCTGGTTGCGCAGCTGATGATGGCGGAGCCGCAGCGTGCTCGCTCTTGGCTAGATCAGGGCGGGAATGAGCAAATATTTGGCAGTTTCGACCGGATTCACTATCGTGATGTGATTAAGCGGGCACGGGCGGCGACGCGCTTGCAGTCGAATGAGCAGGCGGTGTTGCAGTGGAGTCGGATTCCGGATTTGCGTTCTGGGCTGAATGAGTTTCTGGGGCGGAGCCGCTGGCATCGTGCGTTGAAGGAGGCGCGGGCGTTCTTTAGCAATGCGCTGCACATTGCCAGTGAGCGGGTGAACAGTGAGTGGGTGAAGCTGGCTGGTCGGCCGTTGAGTGCGGATGTGAGTAAGGATTTGGCGGACCTGACGGCGAATCAGGCGTTGCGTTATGGTCGCCAGTTGCAGTTGGATGCGCAGGATATTTATCAGCGGTTTGTGCATGCGGGGATGGGTTTGCGTCATCACAATACGCGCGAGGATGTTGAGCGCCAACTTCAGGCGGTGGTGCAGCATATTCATCAGCAGGTGGGCGAATATGTAAATACATCAGCGTTTCGTAATGCGCTAATCAATATGACGGAGCATCCCATTTTTGGCGATATGTATGCGATGCAGGGGACGCCGGAGCCGCTGGTGGAGTTGGATAAGCAGGTGTTCCGCTGGTTTGATCAGCATGCGCAGGCGGTGGCGGCGACGCTGGTGATGGCGTTTCAGGAGGAGTTGCAACGGCAGAAGGTGGAAACGTTTCTGGAGCAAATCTGTTATAGCCCGTCGCTGACAGATGCTTATTTGGAGACGTACCGCACGAAGATTATTGGGCAAATGCAGGCGGATTACCAGAGTGCGTGCCGGGGGGCGTTGCTGTATCAGTTGATGCAGCGGAAGGTGGTTGACGAGGTGGTGGCACGTGGGGCGGGGTTTGGCCAGGTGCTGCCCTCGTCGGCGGAGCCGGAAGCAGAGGCTGAGGCTGAGTCGCCACAGCCACAGACAAAACGGGGGCGGCGGTTGCCACGTTTGGGAGAACGGCCTGCGGCAACGCCGGCAAATAATCCGCAAGATACGTTGATTGAGTCGGTGGTGAATCAATACAAGGATGCACACCAGGAGTTAATTGGGAGTGTGCCTGAGCGGTTGAATTATCTGTTTTTCTACCATATGACGATTGCCGAGGATGCATTGCGGGAGATGGTGCGTGAGCTGAGCGTGCAGCTGGTGCAGGATGCGAAGGATCCGCGGGGGGCGCTGTATCAGAAGCTGCAGGCACGGGAGTCGGATTTGACGGTTCAGGCGGAGCGGTTGATTCAGTGCTGGCGTCAGTTGCAGCAATTTCAGGGCTGATAGGGGACACAAAAACGGGGTGCAGCGTGCTGCACCCCGGATAGAGCGATAGGACGACGACCTTTGCCGTTATGTTGGGGCAAAGGTCGTTTTGATTGGGCTTATGCCTATTTGTTGACTTCTTTGTGGCTTGCACCATTGAGATAGGCGCCGGCCAGGTTAGAAGCGGTATCACGGAACATGTCTACCAGCTCTTGGGGTGATTCGACCACGCAGTTGCCACCGTAGCGGAGCAAGACCTGGCGGGTTTGCCAGAGGTTGGTGACGGTTGCGGTGACGGTTGCGCTGCCGTCGTCGTGATAAGTAATCTGGGTGTTCGGGAAGTAGGACGCAACATCACGGCGACGAGCTACGGTTGGGTTGAGCACGTAGCGCAGGGAGTGACTGGGTGGCTGAATGCGTTCGTTGGGCAGGGTTTCCGGCAAGATCTCTACGCTGCCAGCGACAATGCGATCAAGGCGATAGTGAATGGTATCGTGAATGGTTTCGCCCCCATGGGGTTCGACGTGCAAAAGGGTGGCATCAAGATAGCCATGGCCTTCGGGTCGGAAGAAGATACCATAGGGTGCGACACGATGCTGTCGCGGGTGGTCGATATCGAAGGTGCTCCAGTAGTTGAAAATAATTTCCTGGCGGCGTTTGATGGCGCGGCGCAGGGTTTTGAGTACGACTGGATCGATGCGACCAACTGATTTGCCGTTGAGTTGCAGGATCATGGCACTGCGGTGACGGCGGTGTTCTTCCTGGCGGTCGGCGGGCAGGGTCATTGCGACGCGGGCGAGAATTCGCGAATATTGGCGTGTTCGGCAAGGGCGAGACCCGATGGGAAGCTGGCTTCGAGAAAGGCCATGGCTTCCATGCAGTGGTCGGGCAGGTCGAGCAGGGCGAGTTTGCCCAGGTCTTCGAGAACGTACCGGCCGGTGCTGCGATCAAAGACAATGCGGCAGCCATATTCAATTTTGAGCGCGTCAAGGTCATGTTTCAGTGCGCTGGCTGCGGCGGGTGGATAACCATCGCTTCCCAGTTCTTCTTGAATGTTGTTGATCAATTCGGTGCTGCTCATTGGTGTGCGTAGGAGCAACCGAACGAGTAGAAGTCGCCGCCGAAAGGTTAACATTGAGCTTCGTTTCGTACCTCTTGTTTGAGTCGCCATTATTTTATCCTCCAAGTTGTTTACTGAACACATCTACCGAAGACTTGTTTTTGCTGTTTGAAAGCCTCTGCTCATCGCTTTTGCTCCATAATCAGCGTTCTGTGTCCTGCGGTTTCTACGCATCCAACCAGCGTGTCTTCTGCGGACGTGTTGATCTAAGAAAGTCTACGGATACTATTCTAGCACTTATATGTAAATTTGTAAAGCCCCTTTGTACCCTGATTTTTGGTTTTAGGCCAAGTCATAAAAATTGGTTGAGGGGCGATCATGTTCATGGATTGAACATGAGCTATGCCAGCAAATATACTGGTCTTTTGCCTGGGTATGATTAAGGGATCGCTTACGTAAGAAATTCTACGTAAGTACTTTGTTTTTGTTGACGAAAGGCCGATATCTTTACTCGTTGTTGTATTGTACAGCAGATATGCAATTTTGGCAAGGATTGTTTGTTATTGGGGTAAAGAGGCACGGCGATAGGTGTTAGCAAAACAGGGTAGGAACATGGCTTTTCGGCAGGATTCTTGTGATTCTAGCAGAAAGAGCAAGAGCGATCACATGTTGTTGGAGACTATGTTGATTTTCTAAAGAAAACCGGTATGAGCGGACACAACCGTTGGACTGGCATGGGTGGCGCTATCGGGGTGTTTGGTACGGGGGGCTGGGGGGCTATGGGTTGGTTGGGGCGGAATCTTTGCGGGCGGTGCGACCTGTGGTAAGATCAGATGTGTGGCACGGATTGAATAGACGCTTTGTGAGGTTGCTGGTGGTTGAACCATGTTGATATGACGAGGAGCGCCTGCGTGTAGGGTCAGCGTGGGTGGGAAGCGGCGCCGACGGATGGGCGATGGGTGTGACCGGGTGTGCGGGTGGTGCGGAGCGCTGCGGGGTGGGAAGCGGCGCCGACGTCTGATCTGGCGTGTGGGGCGGCTAGGAGTGTGAGGATGAAGACAGCGATTACGTTTCACGTTTCCTGTCTCAGCTCTTTGTTCTAACAGAACACGAACAAAAGGTACAGCAAAAGGATAGGATGTATGACACTGTATGTGGCTGCTATTGATCAAGGTACGACGAGTACGCGTTGCATGATTTTTGACCACGATGGGCAGGTTATTTGCTTTGAGCAGAAGGAACATGAGCAGATTTATCCGCGGCCGGGCTGGGTGGAACATAGCCCGGCGGAGATCTGGGAGCGGACGGTGACGGTGATGCAGCTGGCGCTGGAAAAGGGCAATATCGAGCCTTCGGCGATTGCGGCGCTGGGGATTACGAACCAGCGTGAAACGACGGTGGTGTGGAACAGGTGGACTGGACGTCCGTATGCGAATGCGATTGTGTGGCAAGATACGCGTACTGCGGGTATGTGCAGGCAGTTGGCGCAAGAGGGGGGGCAAGACCGTTTTCGGGCGAAGACGGGGCTGCCGCTGGCAACGTACTTTAGCGGGCCGAAAGTGAGGTGGCTGCTGGATACGGTCGAGGGCCTGCGGGAGGATGCTGAACGGGGCGATGCGCTGTTTGGGACGATTGATACGTTTCTGGGGTGGCAGCTGACGGGTGGGCCGCAGGGGGGGCAGCATGTGACGGATGTGACGAATGCGAGCCGCACGATGCTGATGAATTTGCAGACGCTGGATTGGGATGAGGAGATTCTGGAGGTGCTGGCTATTCCGCGCCAGATGCTGCCGAAGATTTGCGCTTCGAGCGAGGTGTATGGGGAGATCAGGCAGCCGGCTGTGTTGGCGGGTATTCCGCTGGCGGGTATGCTGGGCGACCAGCATGGGGCGCTGGTGGGTCAGACGTGCTATGATGTAGGTGAGGCGAAAAATACGTATGGGACGGGCTCGTTTTTGCTGCTGAACACGGGTCAGGAGATCGTTCCGTCGCAGCATGGCCTGATTACGACGGTGGCCTACCAACTGGCAGACCAGCCGGCCTGTTATGCGCTTGAGGGGAGTATTGCGATTACGGGTGCGCTGGTGCAGTGGCTGCGTGATAATCTGGGGATGATCAGTAGTAGCGCTGAAATTGAGGTGCTTGCTAAGACGGTCGAGGATAATGGCGGGGTCTATATTGTGCCGGCCTTTTCTGGGCTGTTTGCGCCTTACTGGCGTTCGGAGGCACGCGGTGTGATTGCTGGGCTGACGCGTTATGTCAATCGGGGGCATATTGCGCGGGCGGTGCTGGAGGCGACGGCGTGGCAGACGCGCGAGGTGGTTGATGCGATGGAACAGGACGCTGGGGTGGTGCTGACGGCGCTGAAGGTGGATGGCGGTATGGTGGTGAACGATACGTTGATGCAGTTTCAGAGCGATGTGCTGGGGGTGCCGGTGATACGGCCGCAGGTGGCGGAGACGACGGCGCTTGGTTCGGCGTATGCGGCGGGCCTGGCAACTGGTTTCTGGGAAGGCCTGGATGATTTGCGCCAGAACTGGGGGGTGGATCGCGTATGGCAGCCGAATATGGCTGAGGGGGAGCGGGCGCGCGGCTATGCGCTGTGGCAGAAGGCGGTGTCGCGGACGTTTGATTGGGTTGATACGGAATGATGGTGTTTGTTGGGTTTGTTTGTTCGGTGCTTGACAACTATGCTGCCAGGGATACAATAAAGAAGTATTGAGGTGCAACAGGCTGCACCGAATAGACGAAGGGAGACCTCGTATGCAACATATTACCACCGATGTTCTGGTTATTGGTGGGGGTGCGACTGGCCTGGGGGCGGTGCGTGACCTGGCGATGCGGGGTATCCGCGCGATGCTGGTGGAAAAGGGCGACTTGACGCATGGTACGACTGGGCGCTACCATGGGCTGCTGCATAGTGGCGGGCGCTATGTGATCAGTGACCCGCAGTCGGCGAGGGAGTGTGCGCACGAAAACGTGGTGTTGCGGCGGATTATGCCGAGCTATATCGAAGATACTGGCGGTCTTTTTGTGACGACCCCGTGGGATGACGCGGACTATGGCGAGCAGTTTGTGGCGGCTTGCCAGGAGACGGGCGTTGCGGTGGAAGAGCTGGCGGTGGATGCGGCGCTGCGCCGGGAGCCGGCGCTCAATCCGAAGATCAGCCGTGCCTTTGAGGTGGCGGATGCGGCGGCGGATTCGTTCTTTGCGGCCTATGGGATTGCGCATGCGGCTCGCCAGTATGGGGCTACTGTGCTGAACTATCATTATGTGGTGGATATGGTGCGCAAAGGGGAGCGTGTAGTGGCGGCTATCGTTGAGGATTTGCGCAGCGGTGAGATCAAGCGGATTGAGGCGGGGTATATCTTGAATGCGGCGGGTGCATGGGCGGGCAAGATTGCGGCGTTGGCGGGTGTGTCGGTTACGGTGAGGCCGGGCAAGGGGACGATGATTGCGATGAACCATCGTATGGTCAATACGGTGATTAACCGCTGCAAGTACCCGCACGATGGCGATATTGTGGTGCCGATTCATACGGTGGCGGTGATTGGGACAACGGATGTGCATGTGGCCGATCCGGATGTTTTTGGTGTCACTGCCGATGAAGTGACGTTTTTGCTGGAAGAGGGCGAGAAGCTGATACCGGGTTTTAGGCGTTACCGGGCGTTGCGGGCATGGGCGGGGGTGCGTCCGCTGTACAAGGACAGGGAGGTGAGTAGCGACCGTGCTATCAGCCGCGCTTTTAAGCTGCTGCGGCATGATGAGCGCGATGGCGTTGGGGGGATGCTGTCGATAGTTGGCGGTAAGTGGACGACCTACCGTTTGATGGCGGAGCAGGCTGTTGATGTGATTGCGCAGGAGTTGGGCGTTACGAGGCCGTGCCGTACTCATGAGGAGGTGATACCTGGCAACGAAGAGGGGAAACATTTCTGGCTTGGTCACAATTTATCTTGTGTTGAGACAGAAGGAAGCTATGGTGAGCTGATCTGCGAATGTGAGCTCATTACGCGGGAGCAGGTGATCGATGCGATCGTCGCGGGTGGGGCGGCGAATATCGATGATATTCGGCGGTCAACGCGGCTGGGGATGGGGCCGTGCCAGGGGGGCTTCTGTGCGTATCGGGCGGCGGCGCTGTGGGATGAGATCAGGCACACGCAGCCAGCAGGTTCTGGTGCCCGCACCATCCTCGATCAAGCGCCGGCCGTGCCGGTGGGTGTTGCGCTGCTGCATCATTTTTTGCAAGCCCGCTGGAAGGGTTTGAGGCCGATTATGTGGGGCGAGCAGGTGCGTCAGGCGAGCTTGGATCATCTGATCTATCACGATTTGCTGGGGATTGATCTGCTGCCGGCTGAGCTGACTCATCGGCCAGACAGGGCAAGCAGGCTGGTAACTGAGCACCCGGCGATAGCCACGGAGGAGCACGCGGTTTGAGGGACGTTATTGTGATTGGTGCTGGCCTTTCTGGGCTGATGAGTGCGCTGGTGCTGGCTGAGGCGGGTTATCGTCCGCTGGTGCTGGCGCGGGGGTATGGGCGGACGCACTGGCTGGGGGGTACGATTGACGTGTTGCCGCAGGCTGATCTGCGTCAGGGTCTGATCCGGGTGATCGAGGAGCAAGCGCAGCACCCGTATGCACGCATTGGCCTGAGCGATATGGAAGCGGCGCTCAAACGCTTTCGTAGCCTGATGGTAGCGGCGCGTTACCCCTATGTTGGCGGCCTTGAGCGCAATGTGTGGCTGCCGACGGCGCTGGGTGCGCTGCGGCCTACGGCGTTGCTGCCGGCGACGATGGCTGCGGGTGATATGCGTCTGGGCGGCGAACTGCTGATTGCGGGCTTTCATGAGCTGCGTGATTTTTTCCCGCGGTTGATTGCGGCGAATTTGCAGGCGCAGGGGGTTGATGCGCGGGGTCTGTATCTGACGCTGCCGCATGGAAGGCGGCGACGGGAGTATACGCCGCGTACCTTTGCGGAGCTGTTTGAGCAGCGAGATTTCCGCGAGGATGTTGGCCGGCAGTTGGGCTATGCCCGTGGCATGGCCACCCGCATTGGGCTGCCGGCGGTTTTGGGGTTGGAAGCGCCGTTGCAGGTGGTGCAGGACTTGCAGCAGTTGAGTGGGGCGCAGGTCTTTGAGATTCCGACGTTGCCGCCATCGATACCAGGTATGCGGCTGGTCAGTATTTTTGAGCGTGCGATTACTGCGGCCGGCGGTCGGATGCAGATTGGCTCAGCTGTGGTGCGGGCGGAGCATGGGGGTGATCGGCTGGATGCTCTTTACAGCGAGGCGGCGGCACGTGAGCAGCGCCATGAGGCGCGGGGGTTTGTGCTGGCGACGGGCGGCATTGCCGGTGGCGGCATCCAGACCGATTACCAGGGCGGGGTGTGGGATACGGCGCTGGGGTTGCGGCTGCAGTCGCCGGCAGGGCGGGCGGAGTGGTTCCAGAGCGGCTTTTTGCAGGAGCTGGGCCACCCGATCTTTGAGGCGGGTATCACCACGAATGCTCGGTTCCAGCCGATCAATTGCATGGGTGAGGTTATATTTGCTAATGTGGTGGTTGCTGGTTCGGCGCTGGCGGGTCGTGATGGGCAGCAGCAGCGCAATAGCAGTGGGTTGGCGTTGTGTAGTGGTTGGTATGCGGCGCATGGGCTGAGTGGTATGCTTGCGGCTTAATTGTATAGATGAGGTATTGTAATGGCGCTTTTTCCGATTGACGAGATTGAACAGTCGCTGGAGCAATCGCTCGATCAGTGTATTAAGTGCAATATCTGCACCGCCGCCTGTCCGGTCAGCGCGGTGACGGACCGCTTTCCTGGTCCGAAATATGTGGGGCCGCAGGCGCAGCGCTTTCGCCAAACGCGCCAGCCATCGCCCGATGCGTCGGTAGATTACTGCTCTGGCTGCCGCGTTTGCAATGAGGTATGCCCGACGGGGGTGCATATTGCCGAGATCAATGCGCGTGCGCGTGCGCGTATGGTCGAGGAGCATGGGCTATCGCTGCGCAACCGCATGCTCGGCCATGCGGATGTGCTGGGCCGAGTGGCGGCGGGGCCGTTGGCGCCGCTGGGGCAACGCGGTGCTGGCGCAGCCG
>JAAURD010000006.1 GCA_012034075.1 Chloroflexaceae bacterium
TGCAAGCCGCACCTACGACGTTCCGCGCCGCGCGTGCGGTCCGCGTGCGGTCTGCCGCCGGTGGGCGCAGCACGCTGACGCCCCTACAGCCGCACCTACGTCTGATACGGAATCAGTCTATCGCGTATCGATGCTTGCCATGAGGTATCACATCCGCTAAAGGATCAGCAGTTCACGCGTGAAACTGGTCAGGCTGCGACCGCCATCAGCTGTGATCACCATATCATCTTCGATGCGCACCCCGCCCAGCCCAGGGAGATAGATGCCCGGCTCAATGGTAAAGGTCGTGCCCACCGGCAACGCTTGCTGGCTGCCATCTGTGAGATAGGGTGCTTCGTGGCACTCTAACCCAAGCCCATGGCCGGTGCGATGCACAAACGCATCAGCATAGCCCCCATCGATAATGACCTGGCGGACAGCCCGATCAATCTGCTCGCCGGTTACGCCGGGCCGTACTGCGGCCTGTCCAGCGGCATTGGCGCGGCGCACCAGTTCGTAGATAACACGTGCGGTCTCGCCCGGTTCGGCCAACGCCACCGTGCGGGTTATATCGGAAACGTAGCCACGATAGCGAGCGCCCCCATCCAGCACAATCAGATCACCATGCTGCAACGGTCGCTTGCTCTGGCCGTGGTGAGGCAGGGCGCTGTTCGGCCCGCTGGCGACAATGCAATCGAAGCTGGGTGCATCGGCACCGGCGGCATTGATCGCCTGGGTCCAGATGGCGCCAAGCTGGCGTTCAGTTATGCCCGGCCGAATCTGCTCAAGCACCTGCTGCAAGGCATGCTCAATGATCTGCACAGCGGTCTCCATGGCTGCCAGCTCAGCGGCATCTTTCACCATGCGCAGGCGCGCCAGCACACCACTGGCATCGCGGGTCGCAACGCTCCCGCGCAATGCCGAGCCGGCCTGCTCCAGCGCCCGCAGTTCGCTCACGCGCATAGCGGTGTACTCAATGCCAATCAGCGGTGGGCCATCGGGTAGTACACGGTTCAACGCGGCTAGCAATGCGCCGGTCGGGCCATCGGCATCGTGCCAGCACTCACACTGGACGACCGAGGCCAGGCCGTTCTGTTCCAGCATGCGCTGTGCTCGTTCCTGCTCCAGCAACGGCAATACCAGCGCCAGCGGTTGCTCGTGCTCGGCTGGCAGCAGCGCCAGCGTCAAGCGTGAACTGATATGAAAATCCAGACCAGTGAGATACGCCAGATTAGCCCCTGGCACCAGCGCCAGCATATCCCACTGCTGTTCGTCCATGGCCGCAATAACGCGGCGCCATCGTTCCTGATACATAACACCTCCTTGTTACGATACCTGCCACTGCGCCAATATACGTTCTCCTTGTCGCCAGTTTGACAATTGATAATGGATAATTGACCATTGTCAATTGATACCTTGCGCTCCAGCGCTTCAACGCTTGAGCGCGGGCTTCTCGCCCGCATACCACTCATCCCCGGACCTTCTTCCACAAAAGGCGAGAGTAGACGATGCCACTGGCATCGTCTACTCTCGCCCTCCTTGGACCCAGGGCCGGGGGTGAGGGCCTGCGACCGCCGTTCAGGTGGGGTCGTCCACCGCATGCGGGCGAGATGCTCGCGCTCCCACGCTGAGATCGCGCTACTCCTTCCCACGTGGCAGCATCGTTGCCAGCTGGTAGACATTGGGAAAGGGATGGCAATCATAATAGAGCGCATAACGAGCCACCACATCGCGCTGGCACGTGATCTGATGTCGCTTCAGATAGGCAGCAAAGAAAGGCGCTGCAACTCCCTCCTCATGAAAGACAAACGCCGTCCGTTGACCATTGGCTTGCAAAACACGTGTCTGATTGGCCTGATCATAGGTGACCCGTTGCGGCCCCACAAACGATGATGTTGTCACGTGACCGCCGCTCTCTACCAGTACTTTCACCCCAGTCCAGTAGGTCATATAGGCATACGCAATATCACGCTGCTGCAATGCCTGGGCAATTTGTGCCTGCGTGCGCAGCTGTTCAAAGCTCCCAACATGAAACTGGCCCAGCACACTGGCACTATGCAGCAGCAGCAGCAGTATCAGAGTCAGGCTTGCCCAGTATTTACCAGCACGCAGCCGGGCAATGCGGCTCACCGCAAACCCAGCCATCAGCGGCAAGGCCAGATAGAGCGGTAGCACATAACGCATAATCACACTGAGCTTGCTCAGCACAAAGAGTGCTATGGTAATAGCTGCGAGGAGCAGGGGGATCCATGCTCCCAGATGGCGATGGATCAGCGCCTCGTACAGCGTCAGCAACAGCGCCGCCAGTGCGGTTGCGGTCAGGGCCACCGCCAGCCATGTTGCCACCGGGGCACGTCCCGTTAGTTCGGCAAAACCGAGTAACTCCGGCAAGATGTCGGCCATCAGTGCCTCAACTGAGTCCAGCCAATTGCTCCGCACGCGCGATTTGCGGATCGTCCAGGATAGCGCATTATCGGTACGTTCTTGCATATACCAGAGCAGCGGCAGCAACCAGATGAGCAATGGGAGCAGAATCATGCCAGCATAGCCCCACCAGGGCAGGCTGGCCAGCCGGCGCCAGGCCAGCACGACCACCAGCGCACAGGTCAGCCCAATCGATACCACCAGCAAACTGGCCCAGGCCGCGAGACCAACGCATAGGCCAATCGCTAGCATCAGAATCCCACTGGTCCGCCGTTTGAGCGGTGGTCCCCACATCAAACGAACGGTTGCCCAGAGCATCAGACTGCCCAGCGCCAGCACTTCCAGATAGCCTGGTTGTGGCTTCAAAGTCCATTGCATCGCCATGGTTGATGGCAGCACCAGCCAGAGTGCCGCCGCCAGACCGCCCCAGCGGCCAGCCAGATCGCGCCCCAGACCATAGAGTGCCACCACCAGCACCATCGTGAGCGCAAGCGGCAGCATGACCAGCGTCGTCGCCGAAATGCCCAGACCTGCAAAGAGTGGCGCCACAAGATAGGCCGCCAGTGTCCCAGTCTGCCCAAAGTAAAGCGCATGATCGCCGCGCAAAATGCCAATCGCAAACAGCCCGACCAGATAATCATCGGCGCCCAGCCAGCGAATAGCCTGAGTGAGCAGCGGCAAGCGCACCAGCAACACCAGCAGTGCCAGTACCGTTGCCAGCACATAATCAGAACGCTGCCACCGGGAAAAGGCCATGCCCGCATAACCATAACCACTGCGCTGCCAGCATCTACCAAGCCATGGGATGAACGTTCGCCAGAGCCAGCCAACCAGCCAGATGCACAGCCAGATCAGCGCCCAGCCAAATGGCATTGCCACACTGACCGCCAGCGCCAGAGTGACCCCGAAACGGTCAAAACGATCCGCACCCAGGGGCAGCAACCAGGCCAGTTGGAGCAGCACCCACAGCGCCAGCAGCAGACCGCGTACACGCATCGCGAGCACGCTGCGCCAGAGCAGCAACTGGAGCAAGCCCAACTGGGCAATGATCACCAGCAGGGTGACGCTCCACCAGGGTATGCCCGCTTCCAGCATCCGCACTGTCACGCCGGATAAGACGACCCCCAGTGTGCGCCGGTCGCCGTCGGTTTGATACGGCGGGGCGCTCAGTGAAATCGTCGCTGGTTGGGCCGAAAAGGAATCGTTGATGAGAAAGGCGTATTGGCGTGGTTGCGCAGCAACCGCAAAGATCATCGGATGAGCGTCGCTCTGCACCGTCACAAGCATCGGTGTGGCATCAGTACGCCCGGTCTGCAAGCGTAACCAGAGCTGTTTGCGGCTGATGCTTCCAAGCGCAGGCAGGGTCAGGCTGGCTTCGGGACGCGTCCAGCGAAACAGGTGTCCATCATTGTCCTGTTCCAGCACACGCAGACCCTCGGCCCAATCGTCAGAATCGGCCAGGGGCAGCGTCACCTGGCGCACGGTGGGCATCTGCCAGGCAAACAGCAAGGCCAGACCCAGTACCGCCAGCAAGGGCGGCAACCAGAGCCAGATATATCGGTCGGAGAACGTTGGCCGGGGAGGTTGCACCGATCAGATATCCGTAGGGTTAGGCGTTTGCACCACTATAACAGTACATAAGACCATCCCACCGGCTGATTATCTTCATAGGGCATCACCCCAAAAAACTGGCGTGAGTCTTGCTGAAAGACGAGTGGTAAAAAATGGCGGTCACCCGGCCAGAGATTCAGATCATAGAGGCGATCAAGCGCGACCCATTCGAGGCTACCCTCCGGGTTGTGGCTCGGCGGCGTGCCCTGCCAGCGGTCAATCCGAAAGATAAAGGCCATCCAGTTGTCACCGGGCTTGCCAAAGCCCGGCCAGTTGATCGTACCACGCATGGTCATCTGAAGCACCTCAATATGGGCCTCCTCAGAGAGTTCGCGTTGCATACCACTGGCAATATCCTCGTGCGAATCGAGTTTGCCGCCCAGACCATTATATTTGCCATAATGAATGTCGTCTGGTCGCGTATTCCGATGGAGCATCAAGACTGACTGAGCATCAGCCGACATCACATACCCAAGCGTTGCTACAATTGGGGTATAGGGCATGGTTCGTATCACTCCTTACCACTGTTCCAACAGCCCGCGAGCACCACGCTGATATTCAGCAATACGCAGACAGCTCCCCTGATCCACACCAGCCGGCAGCGCATGCAGCGGTACCAGACGAGCATCGGCAATTTCCAGGCTGCCTGCTGGTGGTTGCGGCGGGTTCAGCGGTGTTGCGGTAAACACAGCAATATGGTTGCTAAAGCCGGCGCGAAAGTTGTGAAAGATACCGTGCAAATGTTCGATGCGAATCGTGCAACCGGTCTCTTCCCATACCTCACGACAGGCGGCATCAACCAGAGTTTCACGTTTATTGACGGCACCGCCAGGTAACGACCATGGGCAGAGGCCAGCACGATGACGCACCAGCAGCACATGCTCTTCGGTGATGACCAGCGTGCGTACACCAAGTTCGGTCGGGTGCGATACGCGGCGCAGCACACTGCGCCCGGCAACACCCAGAATATAGAGCAACGTGCGTGCCTGATCCAGCAGATTGGTCGGCGGTTGTTGTTGCGAAGAGGTTATCATAGGAGCTAACTCTAGCACAGGTTGGTACGTTCTGCAACTCCGTGCTCAACGTTCACTGCTCAGCCCTGGTTTGTATCGGCTAGCTTCCCCAGGACGCCTCAAAGATCAGTTTTTCGCGGTCATCCCGGAACAACCACTCTGGAATAGTCAGGGGATAATCACCAGAGAAGCACGCCGAACAGTGACCCCGCCTTTCATCCTTGATGCCTTCGCGCACGGCTTGCAACATCCCTTCGTGGCTAAGGTAGTGCAGACTGTCGGCACCAATCTTCTGCCGAATCTGCTCAACATCCATGTTGTGTGCAATCAGTTCATTATGGGTTGCCATATCAACGCCCATAAAGCAGGGATGACGCACCGGTGGCGAGGAGACGCGCATATGCACTTCAGCGGCACCACCGTCACGTAACAGCTGGACCAACGGACCGGCGGTATTTCCACGGACAATCGAGTCATCCACCATAACGACACGCTGTCCTTGCAGATTGGCTGTCAGCGGGTTATATTTCAGATTCACGCCCAACTGGCGCAGATGATCATTTGGTTGAATAAACGTGCGACCAATATAACGGTTTTTGGTCAATCCTTCGGTATAGGGGAAGCCAGACTCACGACTATAGCCAATGGCCGCCGGAATAGCCGAGTCTGGCACACCGACAACAATATCCGCATCGGCAGGGGCTTCACGCGCCAGTTGCTGGCCCAGGCGCTGTCGCACTGTATGCACCACTTGATCTTCCAGCCAGCTATCTGGGCGGGCAAAGTAGACATACTCAAAGACACACAGGGCATTTCGCCGTGATGTGTGGCCCACTATCGATGTGATACCCTGGCGATCCAGGCGAATAATTTCCCCTGGTCGTACTTCACGTAGGTACCGTGCGCCAATCGTCAACAACGCGCAAGACTCAGAGGCGACCACATGTCCACCGTCAAGTTCACCCAGGCAGAGCGGACGCAAACCCAACGGATCACGCACGGCATAGATGGCATCACGGGTTAAAATCGTCAGTGAATAGGCGCCATGAGCCAGTTTCATAAAAGCACGAATACGATGAATCCAGGGATCATCTTCATGATGACCATTGGATGGCCCATGATCACCCGTCCAGACTTCTGGAGGTGCGGCAAGCATCTGCACAATAATTTCGCTGTCTGTCGTGGTGTACAGACCAACCCCACGCTCCAACAACATCTGGCGCAATTCCAATGCATTGGTCAAGTTGCCATTATGCGCAATGCCTAGCGGACCATCAATCGTCTCTATCAGATACGGTTGGGCGTTGCGGACATGCGATGATCCGGTGGTTGAATACCGATTATGACCGATGGCAAGATGGCCTTTGAGCGGGCGCAAGTTATCTTCGTGAAACACCTGGGCCACCAGACCCATACCGCGATAGGTATAAGCGGCTTTGCCATCGCTCGAGGCAATGCCAGCACTCTCCTGTCCACGATGTTGCAGGGCATACAGACCAAAAAAGGTCAGGCGTGCAACATCCATCCCCGGTGTATAAATCCCAAACACGCCACAGGCCTCTCGTACCTCTTCCGAAGGACCACGAAGGTTCATGTGATTCTCCTCATCTGCTGTGCTATCGTTTCTTCCCAGACTGATCGTTCCCTGTGCTCTGAAAATAAAATGAGCCTCTCGTATACGGTTGATCGAGAGGAATTGAGTCGTTATCAGCTTGCCACCATCAAGCGATACGTCTTACCTGTCAGCCAGACGGGCTGGTACCAAGGGTGTTATCATGGTTATACTATTACGTTGAAGTTCAAACTCTACCAGCCAGGCAAACCTAGAATGAAGTAAGGAAATGTTGTGTCTCTTGCATGTATTGCACTCACTTGTTATCATACCATAAAGAGACGAGACCTGCACTTGCTCGCAGGTACATACGGGTTGCATGAGCTAACCGAAAGGAGTAGAACGATGCAAAGGAAACGGTGGGAAGAGCTTTCGACGAAACAAAAGGGATTTATCCTGTTGTTGGGTGTCGTCCAGGTAACACTCTTGCTCGCAGCGTTGGCGGATCTTCGTAAACGACCATCGAGCCAGATCAAGGGGAGCAAACGGCTATGGAACCTGGTTGTCTTTATTAACTTTGTGGGCCCGCTGGCTTATTTTCTGTTCGGGCGCAAAAAATCATCAAATGATGCCCTGAAACTCCCAGCATAATACTGTTTGCGATCACTGTTCATTCCAGCCGGGGCGGCCTGTCAACAGGAGAGGACTGGCCATGCGCATTGGCATTGATGCCCGTTTGAATGCCTATCGGTATGGCGGCATACCGCAGTATACCTACCAACTTAGTGCTGCACTGGTCGAGCAGTCCAGTAGCGACCAGTTTGTGCTGCTGCAACATTGGCGCCAGCGCAAACCACTGCTGCCCATGGCGCAGGTACAACGGGCCACCCTGGTTACTCCGCCACACCATCGCCTGGAGCGTTACAGCCTGGCGCTTGAGGTGTGGCCGCGACAGCTTGATCTCTTGCATTGCCCAGATATGGTGGTACCACGGCTCTGTCCATGCCCAACCGTAGTTACGATCCATGATCTGGCCTTTGTCCGTTACCCATACATTCTGGATCAGGCAGCGCAACGCTACTATCACCAGGTCTTTGAGTCAATCTGGCGTGCCAGTGCGGTGATTGCTGTTTCCGAAGCCACGCGCCGTGATATTGTGCATGTTCTGGGCCGGCCGGCTGCACAGATCGATGTGGTTTATGAAGCAGCGGCACCGTCCTTTCGGCCACTTAGCCTACCGGATGGGGATACACGGAGTTTCGCTTCGGGCCTGGCGCGTGGTCGGGCATATACGCTCACTTCTGGGGAATTTGTACTATTTGTGAGCACGCTGGAGCCACGCAAAAACATACCAACACTGCTGCAGGCGGTGCATATCTGCTGTAAGCGCCCGGCTAACCCGCCCTATCGGCTAGTGCTGGCTGGCGCACGCGGCTGGCACGACGATGGCATCTTCAAACTGGTTCATCGTCTAGGATTAGATGATGTCGTTGTTTTTCTGGGCGGCGTTGATCAAGAAACGCTGCTGTGGCTCTATAACGCCTGTCGTGTGTATGTCAACCCGTCACTGTATGAGGGCTTTGGCCTGCCAGTGCTTGAGGCGATGGCCTGTGGTGCGCCCTCGCTGGTTTCGCACACGTCAAGCCTGCCCGAAGTTGCGGGCAGCGCAGCGGTGCTGTTAGCGCCTCTCGATACCGTTGCCTGGGCCGACGCTTTAGAACATATCTGGCATAATGCCGATGAACGTGCATCACGCCGACAACAGGGTCTGGTACAGGCTGCTCGGTTTTCGTGGCAACAGGCTGCACGGGAAACGCTCGCCATTTATCGTCGACTAGTGCTACAATAGCTTCACCGCACTGCAAAGGGCAGTGTGCAACGCAAGGAGGATGTATGCCACAGCCGGCAGATATTGGCAGCAAACGCTTGATTGGTCTCGACCCGGAGCGGTGGGCCCGCTGGATTACGGGACAGAGCGACATTGATGTTGAACGAGTATTGGGCGCGAATGAGTTTCAATGGGTGGCACGTGCACCGATGTGATCATTCAGGCCAGCTTACCCACGATCGGTCCGTTTCTGGTCCTGTTTGATATTCAGCTACGGCACACCCCTCGCATGCCCCGGCGCGTGCAGGCGTATGCTGGTCTCGCTGAGGAGAAGTATGATCGGCCGGTCTTTGCGGTAGTGCTGCTCCTGCTCAATCCCGGACCGCAAACGGTCATCTCGGATCGCTACGAGGAGACGTTCCTGGGGATGCATGCACGGCGGGATTTCCTTGTCATCAAGGCCTGGGAGCTGGATGTCAGTCTGGTCTTTGAAGAGGGATTGCTGGTACTGCTGCCGTTTGTGCCGTTAATGCGCGGGGGCGATAACGAAGTGGCAATTCGGCGGGCGCTGCAACTGCTCCGCGATCATCCGCAGCTGCTTGATCTTGAGCCGCTGCTGGCGTTTTTTGCCAGTTATGTATTACCTATAAAACGTATCGAACGTCAGATGGGGCAGAGTGGGATATGGCAATCATTCGAGAATCACCCTGGTATCAGCAAATCCATGAGGAAGGGTATATCGAGGGGCTCATTATAGGAAAAGTCGAAGGGAAAGCTGAAGGGAAAGCTGAAGGGAAAGCTGAAGGGAAAATCGAACTGTTGCAACGGGGGTTAGAACTACGCTTTGGATCGGTCCCAAGCGACCTGGTGCAGCAACTGGATGCGCTGATTGCGGCTATGATGCAGGCGCCAACGCTGGAATCGTTTGCAACCCAGCTTCCGAATGGGCACAGCACATCCAATGGGGCAATGTCGCCCTGATCCAGCTATGCTACAATAGCTCCAAAGCACTGCAAAGGGCAGTGTGCAACGCAAGGAGGAGCTATGGCACAGCCGGCAGATATTGGCCGCAAACGCTTGATTGGCCTCGACCCGGAGCGGTGGTCCCGCTGGATTAGAGAAGAGGAATAGACTATGTCTACCCATACCATCCACGTTTCAGAAGCAGTGTATCGCCGTCTCAGTGAGCGAGCCGCACAATTCCATCTTACGCCGGAGCAGCTGATTGAGCGTTTATTGCTCCCCGACTTGCTCAAGTGGGTTGAAGTTGATGAAGCGTTCATTGAAGCCATACCATCTGCACATTCGGGTGAAGCACTCGCAGCCGTGCAACGTCTCACGACCTGCTTCGCTGATGTGACTATCCCGGACCTTGAGCAGGTGCTGACCGACCCCTTGATTGCGCTGGCAAATCTTGATCAGCAGGATTGATTCGTTGCAATGAGTCATCCGCTTTCCCAGATACCCCATAATGCAGCAGTTATGGTGGATGTAAACGTGTTTGTCTATGCGCTAACACCACAGTCCAACCTGCACTACCCGTGCCGTGAGTTGCTCGAACGTGGTGCTTATGGAGAAGTCACACTCTATACCACCGTGTCAGTCGTGGCAGATGTATTGCACCGCGCAATGGTGTTGGAAGTGTTGGCACAGAAACAGGTACAACGTTCCGCTGATGCTGTAGCATTGCTCAAACAGCAGCCTGATATCGTTGCAGGATTAACCCGCTATCGAACTATTCTACGTGATTTACGGCAGGCCCGGATTGACATTCTTGCGTTGACCTACCGAGACTTGCACGCCAGTCGGGTGTACCGTGAACACCATGGTCTGTTGGTAAACGACTCGTTGATTGTCGCCGTGATGCAGCGTGAACGTATGTCTTTCCTTGCCACCAACGATTCCGACTTTGAGCGAGTCCCTCATATTGTCGCGTATATGCCAAATCTCTGAGTGTTGCCTGTTTCAATCGATGATACTATTGCCTTTTTTGCCAGTTATGTATTACCTATACAACGTATCGAACAACTGATACCAAATTTGGGTGATCACTGGTATGCGCTTTGATCGAACACGGATCGCCTGCTTTGGGGCGCAGCGCGCTGCGCCCCAAAGCAGGCGACAAGCCGCAGCTACGTTTCATATCGATTAACCGAATTTGGTATGATGAGGTGGGATATGGCAATCATTCGAGAATCACCCTGGTATCAGCAAATCCATGAAGAAGGGTATATCGAGGGGATCATTATAGGAAAATCGAAGGGAAAGCTGAAGGGAAAGCTGAAGGGAAAATCGAACTGCTGCAACGGGGGTTAGAACTACGCTTTGGATCGGTGCCAAGCGACCTGGTGCAGCAACTGGAGCGGCTGAACAGTGAGCAACTGGATGCGCTGATTGCGGCTATGATGCAGGCGCCAACGCAGGAATCGTTTGCGACCCAACTTCCGAATGGGCACACCGCATCGAATGGGGCGATATCGCCTTAAAGCGGGCTATGTTACAATAGGTCGAAAGCACTGTTTGCCATGATCAGCATTGACACGAGTTGACGAAAGAGATCACGGTTGGGATGCGTAATTAGGGAAAGAAGTATCCTAATGAAAATCCGATCGGATTAGGTGCGACGGTCCCCAATCCCTCCTCCATTCTTTCCCCCAAGTCTGAACCGTTACTAGCGAATTCGCTCTTGCCAGACGGCGTATATTCTGCTATAATGATGAGTGTTGTGCTGAATACTTGCCCCTATAGTCTAGCGGCCTAGGACGTCACCCTTTCAAGGTGAAGATCGCGGGTTCGAATCCCGCTGGGGGCGCTTTCCCAAGTTTGTCCATACGCAAAATGAGTGACGTTCCTTCTCACGTCCTTCATGGTATGACCGATGTCATGTACTCATTGCCTTTTGCCCTTCGCTCACCAAAATCCGTCGCGGCGCAGTATACTCCGTCGCACAATCAGTGTTCAGGCAGAGCACAGGCAGGCGAGCGGTACGCACATTGGTATGCGGTTCTTCGTTGCGGCATTGGTACACATAGGCACGCTTACCGATACATTCTTTCACGCTTTCAGCTAAGCTTTGTGCTGTCTTAATAGTGATCTTCCGACGGCAGTTCTGCCAATGGGGTAAATCCTGCCACAGGTATGAGCAGCGTTGTGCAATGGCCTACTCGCCTGGTGGTACCGGGCGGGGTGGTCGAACATCGCCGCTGCGGTGCGAGCGCACGTCGCGTCTGTACCAAAAGCCTTGGCATGTACCTTCCGGTGACTTTGATGTAGCCCTATGGTTATGCCAATCAACCAATCTTCTGCTATACTGTAATTAGGAAGGGAAGAAGTTGCGTATTGGTATCATGTGCGTATGACAACAATCCAACAAACAGCTCAAGACGGGTATGGCTTGCCCTACGCCTATCAGGTCGAGACGATCACGATTCAACCCAATATCGTCCTGGCGCCTATGGCCGGCGTGACGGATAGCCTGTTTCGTCGCATGATTCAGCAAATCGGCGGGTGTGGGCTGGTAAGCAGTGAAATGACCAATGCCGCGAGCGTCACACCCAAAGCGCTCAAACACCATGGCCTGCTCGACTATCTGCCAGAAGAGCGGCCGATCACGATGCAGCTGAGCGGCAACGACCCCGATTTGATGGCCCGTGCAGCGCAGACCGTCGAAGCATTGGGCGCCGATATTCTGGATATCAATTGCGGCTGCCCATCGCCCAAAGTCACTGGCGGCGGGCATGGCGCATCGCTGCTGCGTGATCTGCCGCGTCTGAGTCTGGTGTTGCAGGCAGTGCGCAAGGCGGTCAGTATCCCCGTCACCCTGAAATTTCGCGCTGGCTGGGATGAGCGCAATCTGAACTATCTGGAAACTGCTCGCCGCGCCGAAGATGCCGGCATTGCGGCCCTGGCCCTGCACCCGCGTACCCGTGAACAGCGCTATACAGGTGAAGCCGATTGGGAACGCATTGCGCAGGTCAAACAGGCAGTCAGCATTGCGGTGATTGGCAGTGGCGATGTGCAGGACGCCGCCGATGCGTTGCATCGGCTGACCCAGAGCGGCGTCGATGGCGTGATGATTGGTCGGGCCGCCATCGCCAACCCGTGGATCTTCCGTCAGGTGGAGCAACTCCGCCATGGTGAAGCGGTCTTTCAGCCGTCACCGGCCGATAAATACCACCTGCTGTGTGCCTATCTCAGTGCCTGCGAAGCCGAAATGAACCCGCGTCTGGCCCTGAACCGGCTGAAGCAGCTGATCGGCCAGTTGCATCTTGGCTTGCCCGGCAGTGCCGCCCTGCGCAGCACAGTGCAACGTTCGCAGAGCACCACACAGGCCCGTCTCTTGCTTGACCATGCCTTTGCGGGCTATCTTGATACCGGGGTGCCGCCACCCGAAGATACATTCACTGTGATTCAGCGGATCAAAACCGTTGCGAGCATGGTACAATAGGCACGGTATCGCGACTGAATCAGACTTGAACGGATGAATCGTACCACACTACCAGAACATCGCACAGAGGCGCTTATTCGGTCGATGGGGCGAATAATCACGCCCAACCGCTACCGCTTTGCCATCCGTCGGCTCTACTACCGGTTGCGCCGGCTGGCATACTATGGGCATCAGCGCTTCTGTCCCTGTTGCAAAGCACACCTGCGGGTATTTTTGCCCTTTGGGGTCAAACAGCGACCGGATGCCCAGTGCCCATCGTGCGGCTCACTGGAGCGGCATCGCTTGCTGTTGCTCTACCTGCAGCAGCAAACCAGCTGCTTTACCGCACCACAGCGCATCCTCCATGTGGCGCCCGAGCCGGCCCTGACCGCCATTTTACAGACCCTGCCCCATGTGGCCTACTACACCACTGACTTGATGATGAACGGGGTGATGGTTCAGACCGATTTGACCCACATCGCTTTTCCCGATAGCGCGTTTGATCTCATTCTCTGCAACCATGTGCTCGAACATATTCCCGATGATCGCCAGGCCATGCGTGAATTGCGGCGGGTGCTCAGGCGCGGTGGTCAGGCTATCTTGCAGGTGCCGCTTGACCCGCAACTTGAACAGACCTTTGAGGACGCTGCGATCACCGATCCGGCGGAGCGATTGCGCTGGTTTGGTCAGGAGGATCATGTGCGTTTGTATGGGCTGGATTATCCCGACCGTCTGCGTGAAGCCGGGTTTGAAGTGCATATCGACGATTTTGTGCGTACCCTTGATCCGGCAACGGTGATACACTCTGGCCTCGACCGCAATGAGTATCTGTATGTGTGTAAACATCCATGAATACGACTGAACCAGCGCTACCTGCCAACCCCAACCTGCCTGGTCAAGAGGCAATCTATCACTTGATGATACGACCAGCCCTCTGGTCGATGTTTTCGGCGGTACGGGCGCAAATCGTTGGTCGCTTGCCACAGGCGCACGAAGGGCCATTGATCTGTTATCTCAACCATCCCACCTGGTGGGATGGCTATCTGGCAGCGGTCGTTCAGCGCAAACTGTTGTATAGCCGCTTTGAACCCTATGTGATGATGGAAGAAGCCCAGCTGCAATCCTTTCGTTTTTTCACCTGGTGTGGGGCCTTCTCCATTGACCCACACAACCGCCGCGAGATTGAACGCTCGCTGCGCTATATCAGCCGCCTCCTGGGTGAAAAGCGCAACCGTGTGCTGTATATCTTCCCCCAGGGACGCATTACGCCCAACGACCGCCGACCGCTCAAGCTCTACGCTGGTGCAGCGCGGATTGCCCACCGTGTGGGGCGGGTGTTGCTCTGTCCCGTAGCGTTGCGCTATGCATTTCGGGGACAGCAATACCCCGAGGCTTTTATTCGTCTAGGGCCGATCCATGCCGTGGATGATGCCGTCAACCCAATCGATGTACGAGCACTCACCGCTGACATGACCGAACGTCTGACCGCTAGTATGGATGCCTTGCGTGAGACAATCCTGATCGATGATATGAGTCCCTTTCGCCTGGTGTTGCAGGGTCGCCCCGGCATCGATCAACTCTGTACTGGGGGATGGAAACCATCGTTGATGCCTGATACATGGTTCTGATAACAATGAATGAAGGAGCTAAAACTGTGAAGATGACTCACCGTGAACGACTGGCCGCAGCTGTGGCCGGGCAGGATGTTGATCGTCCGCCGGTATCGCTCTGGCGGCATTTCCCGGTTGATGATGCTGACGCTGAAGAACTGGCCCAATCGGTTGCTGCGTTTCAACAGCAGTATGACTGGGATTTTGTGAAACTGACGCCTTCCAGCCACTATTCCGTGGCCGATTGGGGCGTGCAGGTGGCCTACCATGGGCATCCCCACGGCACCAGCACCTATACCAGTTTTCCTGTGCAAACCGCCGAAGACTGGAGCAGACTACCAACACTCGATCCACACATCGGTGCGCTGGGCGCACAGCTTGCCTGCATCCGGCGGTTGCGTGAACTGGTCGGCACTGATGTCCCGATCATTGAAACGGTTTTTAGCCCGCTGGATCAGGCCCGCCATCTGTTGCCGCCGGGCCAGGATCTGGTGCATCTGCGCCAGCACACCGCCGGCTCCAGGCCGCCCTGGAGCAGATCACCACAACCACCGTGGCCTTTGTGCAGGCGGTGCTCGAAGCTGGTGCTGATGGTATCTTTTATGCCTCGCAGTATGGTTCGTCGTTGCGGATTAGCCCGTCCGAATACGAGACCTTCTGCCGTCCCTTTGATCTCAACGTGCTTGAAGCAGCAGCGGCTGGCAGTTTTAACCTGTTACATATCCATGGTCAGGCGGTCTATTTCGACGCCTTCACCGATTATCCGGTGCAGGCCATCAACTGGCACGACCGTGAAATCGGTTTGCCACTGAACGAGGGCGCCCAGCGCTTCACTGGTCTGGTCGTGGGCGGTCTGAGTCAAGCTGATGTCGTTGAGGGAACGCCGGCCCATATCCGCGCGGTTGCTCAGGAAGCAATCCAGGCGACTGGTGGCCGCCGCATGTGCCTCTCCACCGGCTGTGTTATTCCAACGGTGGCACCCTGGGGCAATATCCGCGCTGTGCGTGCGGCCGTGGAACCAGCTTGATCCGTCACCCGTCGTCCGCAGAACGGGCACCGTTGGGCGGTGCCCAATTGGCAGTTTTTCTCGCAACAGAAAGAAAACAGAGAGACTCTATGGAGAACCAGAAACAGCTCGATCAAACACCGGTACCAGCAAAGATCCTGGTGATTGCAGCGCACCACGATGATATTGAGTTTGGCGTAGCAGGCAGCGTCGCGCTGTGGGTTGACAACGGCGCCCGTGTTTCGTATTGCATTGTCACCGATGGCTCAGCCGGCAGCAATGACCCGGATACCAATCTTGAAGAACTGGTCACCCGCCGCAAAGAGGAGCAACTGGCCGCGGCACGGGTGGTCGGCGTCGAGGACGTCCATTTTCTCGGTTACCGCGATGGCACCCTGCAACCTACGCTCGAACTTCGCCGCGATCTAACCCGTATCATTCGCGAACTGCGCCCAGATCGCGTCGTCTGTCAGGATCCGACCACCATGCTCGTGGGTGACCGCTATATCAACCACCCGGATCATCGTGCAGCCGCCGAGGCTGCTGTGTATGCGGTCTTTCCCAGTGCCGAGACCCGCCCAATCTTCCCCGAGTTGCTCGACGAGGGCCTGGAACCGCACCATGTCAACGAGGTCTATTTGATGCTCACGTTGCAAGCCGATACGGTGGTGGACATTACCAGCACGATTGATCGCAAACTCGAGGCTCTGGCGTGCCATGCCTCGCAGGTGGGTCAAGAGAGCCTGGATCGTATCCGTGAATGGAATGCCGATAATGGCAAAGAGCTGGGCTGCGATTATGCTGAGGTCTATCGGGTCATGCGTTTCGGTGGTGCTACCTCCGAGCCAGTTGAAAATGAAGGTCAGGGTGAGGCTTCCTTGTCGTAATACGGTCGGTCAGCATACCATATTCAATGACAATCTCCTGGTACAATGCCCATACTTCTATTGGTTTGCTCAAATGATATCTTTACAAGTCTACTATTCCTGACCATGGTGCCAGGCTAGGAACGAGTCACGTGTGACATTCTTCAAACGCAGGGTTCTGCCCATTTTACGCCGTCCACTGCTGCTCTGGCTGATTGTCGTGGCGCTCAGCGGGCTGCTTGGTGTGATTGGTGGTTCGGCCTTTTTATGGGCAGTGCCGCACCGCGCATGGGAAATCTTCCAGGCGATGTTTATCTGGACGTTGATTATTGGTTTTGCCAGTGTGATGACTCGCTGTGTGCTCGAACGGGTAGAACGTGGCGAGTGGCGCCGCGGGATGGTGCTTAGTTGCACCATGACTTTTCCGCCGACCACGATCTATCTGCTGATGGTTGCCCTTTTGACGATTGGTATTCCGTTGGAGTTCACCCAGTTTCAGGGCATACCGGTTGCCAGTAAGCCCGATTTGCTCGTCCTGGGGCCAATCCTGTATGCCTGTACGCTGGTGGTCGCCTTGATGTCGGGACCGGGCTATGCATTGACATCGCCCTTCCCCCGAACTATCGTCGCTAGCGCCGGTGTGTTGTTGTTCTATTGCCCATGCCTGCGCCCACTGTTTCGCATAGCTTGCTTGATGCCGCAGCAACCCTGGATGCCTATTTTGCGGTTGCTGCCAGCACGCCTACGCCCCACCGCGAACTGCAGCAACTGCTCCAGACAATTGCCGACTATCGCGCCATTTTACCGCGACCAGAGCGCCATATTGCCTTTTTCGGCAGCTTTAAGACTGGCAAATCAACCCTGATCAATGCCCTGCTGGGGGCTGAAATTGTTCCCACGCGGGTGCTACGGGCAACCGGTGTGGTGACCTGTATGGGGTATGCGCAGCATGCCAGTGCCAGCCTGCTGCATCGTATCCCTGGTAACGGTCTGCGCGAAGAGCCCATTGCCTTTGATGAGCTTGCCTCGGCGATTCTGCTTGATCTGCATGGGCATGGCGCGAACAGACCAGCCGTGGAGTATGTACAGGTCCGCCTACCAGTCCCCTTGCTCCAGGGTGGCTGGGTGCTGGTCGATACCCCCGGTCTGGTCGATGATCCGCTGCTCTCTCAGCGAACCTATGCAGAGCTGGCACGTTCAGATGTAGCGGTGCTGGTGCTGTCGGCCTATCAGCTGCTCTCAATCAAGGAACGTGAGGCGGCACGCATTGCCCAGACCTGGCTGGGCGGCAATATTGTGTTTGTGGTAAACCAGATGGACCTGGTAGCAGTTGATGAACAGGCAGAGGTGCTCGAACGCGCCAGATTGATCTTGCAGGGAGCCGGCAATCAGCTGGTCGGGCAGCCGCGCATCTTCGCCACCAATGCGCTCCATACCCACGATGGCATCACACCATCTGAGTCTGTGCTCATTGGTGTGCCGGCGCTGGCTCAGTGGCTCACCACACTTGAGGCGTCGCCGCTGCAAGCACAGTTGGTGTTGCAGGCACGGCTCAGCACGCTCGAGCAACATCTCGCGCGGTTGCATACATGGCTCTTGCCGCGCCGTAACACCGCACGCCAGATACGACAGCAGCACCAGCAGCACCATGATGCTGAACGCGCTCGCCAGCGTACACGTATGCGTGAGGCAGCCCATGAGGACTGTATCCGCCTGGGGATTTTGCGCCAGCGCTCGGCACAGCTAAGCGATGACTTTGTCCGCAGTTGCACGGCTAGCATTGCCCAGCGCATGGCCGCCGACCCGGCCTGGCCCGACCGGCTTAAACACGATTTCTGCCAGAGCATGCAGCTCTATCTGCAACAGGTGCGTCGCGGTACCTGGGCCGCCCTGACCCGCACGCGCTACCAGCCGCCGCTCTTTGAGCTACGCCTGCCCCGCACGTTGAATGAAATGGCCGCGGCCGAGGGCTGGGTCGAGGGTCTGGGCTTCTGGGTCGGCTTTCTGCCGGGCATTGCCGATGAGCCTGCGCCGGCTGCGCCCCCGCTGCCCGGCTTGGACCTGCTGGGAGAGTGGTTTGATCTCGGAGTGGCGCAGGTCAAGCAGCAGATTTTGCTCTCGGTGGAGCAGACCGCCCGCCACCTGGGGCCGCTGTTGCAACACGAAGCTGAACAGTATTTTGCACGGCTCGAGCGCATGGTGGTGAACTTTGCCGAAGCGTATGAGCCAGAACTGGCAGAGTCACCTGATCTCCATCAGGCACGCTCTGAAGAGGCGACCTACGACCGCCTGCTCGCATGGTGCGAGGCGTTTGCGGCTGCGATTGACCTCGTGCAACAGCGTCACTAAAGCGTTGAAGCGGCGCGTTCGCATCCCCTCACCCCCAGCCCCTCTCCCACAAGGGGAGAGGGGAGTCACAGCGGCGCGTTGCAGCGTTGCAGCGAGGGCGCGGGCATCCTTTCTACATGCGGGTGAATATCATCCTTTGTGAAACCTTTGTGTTCTTTGTGTTCTTTGTGGTGAATCTCAGACGCGCTTTTCATAGGTCGGTGTGTGGTACTCCTTTCCCAATCTCATACCAACTTGCGTTTTGCCATACGCGCATCAACACCCGTCGGGGCGCAGCGTGCTGCGCCGAGCACTCGTTCCCAGGGAGTACCAAAACAGGCTGGTAGAACGCAAATTGGTATCATACCAAATTCGGTTCATCTCAATAAATATATATGGGCTTGTATCCTGTTTTGTAGGGGCGCAGCGCGCTACACCCCTACAAAGCAGCATGTGTGTGCCAATTCACGAAGATTCTCGTCCTGCCATACGTCAACTTGCCGTGCAAGAGCTGCCCACGGAGACAGTTCGTCAGTTGCTGCAAGGATGATCTGGGCAAATGCCTGTGCTCCTTCATAGCGTCTTCCGGAAGCCTGGGCGATATGATACGCAAATGGCGTTAAGCGATAGGGGAAAGAGGGGTGGCTTGCAGCCTAGCGGCGTAAGGGTCCCCGCGCAGCGCGCCTACAAAGCAGGCGCTCCAAGTGCGATCAAAGCGCATACCAGTGATCACCCGAATTTGGTATGATAGGCTTTAAGCCAATGCGATGCTCATCTATCGTCCATATTTCCCAGTTTTCGACGTTTGGATGAGCTTTTTGGATCTCGATAATCAGGTCTGGCAGTTTTTTTCCGTTCCATCTGTTCATCGGGGTCTGCTTTGCGATGCTGCGGACGCGGTACATACGGTCGATAGCCGAGTTGCCGCAACAGTTCCCACCCGCGAGGAATATGGACGTGGTCCAGACCAAGTTCCTGTTCAAGCCACGCAGCAACCGTCTTAAAGGTCCAGATTCCCCCATCTGGGGCAGGACCATCCAAGGCTTGCTCCAGTTTGGCACGAATATCGGGCGGCACCAGCGGCGGTTGTCCCGGATTCTGGTATCGTCGGTCGCCGACCCCGTCTGGTCCATCGTGGTCATATCGACGTAAGATCTGATATATCCAGTTGGTGCAATAACCGGTCACTTCAGCGATGTGTTTCACGGAAAAGCCTCGGGCGTACAGCCAGATGATCTGCCACTGCGATTGTGAGACGGTGTCGGGCGCAGTACGATAGCACTGCTCCAATTCGTCAATCGACACATGTTGGGTAATGGGTCATGTTCTCATTTTGTTATTATACACCCGAATTTGGTATAAGCCACTATCGACATCTTCAATAACGATCAGACTCTCTTCGGGATAGGTGAGCATAGCCGTGAGGATGCCGAGAAAACGCAGCATCCCATCAGACATACTACCGTGCATCAAGCGTGCGCAGTGGTTGTTGCGGGTGCCACTGTTCATCGCCATACAGCATGGCATCAGTGCCTAATCGACCAACTTTTTCGGTCCAGATATGTTTGATTTCACCCTCTGGTAACCGTGTGAGATACTGGGCTAGCTGGTGCTCAATCGCGTTTTTGCGTGCGATTGGCAGATCAGCCAGCACACCAGCACTATTGGCGGCATTGCGCTGAAGATTCTCGGATAATGCGGAAAAAGAACGCATCTGGCCAGGTGTCGGATCAACCAGAAAGAGACGTTGCAGCTTGGATGCAACGCGCTCTTGATCCGGTGAGCCATGACCATTGCTTTTCAAACTGCTGTATGCGGCAGGTTGGGCCGGGTCGGATGTTTTGCGCAAAAGCTTGGTGACCTGCGGTTCTGCCTGATGCGATGAGCTATAGGCATATGATTGCAGTTGTTCCTAGATAAGACCACATTTTGGAGACGTACTAATCGTCATACGATAGCGATACTCAATCAACGGGGTATCGTCTTGCAATCCCACCTCGATTGAACACGCTGCTTGTCCCCAGCGAGATAGCTGTTCAGTGCCACCTCGAATGGATTCGAGCGATGGATTCCCTTTGACAGCATCTTCGACACGCGTTCCAGCAACGACTCGCTGCACCAACTCGAGTGCTTCCAGGACATTTGATTTCCCACTAGCATTTGTGCCGATCAACACGGTGATCGGATCGATATACAGCGTAGCCTGCTGAAAACTCTTCCAGTCTTCGAGATTGATCTGCTTGATCTGCATTTCCATGTCCCCTGGATCACTGACGATCTGATATTCATGATACCATATCAAGACCAGACAACCGCCACAACCGCCGCCAGCGCCAGGATCACGACCGGGTGCAAGAGTCGGCTCAGCGCCAGCAGCACACTGGCGATAACCATCACGACGCTTGCCAGATGAACGCCACTGCTGTGCCAGACTTCGGCCATAGCAACCAGAAAAATACCGACAGCCCCCAACGCCATCCCATGAATAAAGCCACGCATGGCATGGTGCTGCCCAATGCGCTGATAGACCCGCGCCAGCAGCAACGCCAGCAGCGGCGGGATGCTGATAGCAATCACTGAGAGGAGGGCGCCGGGTAGCCCGGCAATGAGGTAGCTTAAGCAGATAACCCAGAGACCGGTTGGCCCTGGACTGATTTTGCTAATGGTCAGTGCTTCGGCAAACTGCTGTTCGGTGGCCCAGCCCAGGTTGAGCAAATCGGCATAGAGCATCGGCAGGTTGCCCAGGCCGCTGAAGGAAAAGAGCGATGATTTGAAGACCAGCCAGCAGTAGACCAGCAGATTCATGCAGCCGGTCCCTCGCGTGATTCGGGCAGCGTAAACCAGAAGACGAGACCGCTGACCAGGCCCGCGCCGAGCAACACAACCACCACCGGCACGTTCCAGAGGCCCATCAACAGGCTGCTGCCCACCAGCAACGCAACACTAAAGAGCAGCATACTGTGACTCATCTGGTAACTCTCGCGCAAGAAGGGCCGTGCCATGCTTGCCGCCAGCACCAGCGATAACCCCACGGTCGCCGGAATAGCCCCGTGCAACGCCGTTTGTACCACCGCTAGCGTGCGTACCTGCGCATACCCCGCCGTAAGGCCCAGCGTAATCGTTACACTGGGCAGCAACAAGCCGACCAGCGCAGTGAAACCGCCAGCCAGTCCCCGTAAACGCCAGCCCAGCAACAACGTCAGCGCCAGAATATTGATCCCAGGCGTAATCTGGCTAATCGCAAAATCGCGTGTATACGCTTCATCCGAAAACCATCCGTGACGTTCAACCACACTGCGCTGAATCAGCAGCAGCGTGGTGGCGCCACCACCAAACGACTGGATGCCGATCAGAAACCACGCACCGAAAAGAGCAAACAGACCAGGGTCGATCTGTTTGCTTCGTTCTTGTTGTTCTCCCATCGCTTTTGTCTGTTTCTCGCTCTCTGAAACTGAAAAATGGTCGCTTTCTGACACCCATGTTCGTTCTGGCAACGAGTGGTTGCGCTGCCTGGGCACTGACGCACGGGTGTTGATGGTCGGTATGACACTGATATGAGGAACTTTGGGGCAGTTTATAGCCTTGCAACGGCAGGTTGTCGCCGCCGTTGCAAGCGTTCGTTTGCTCACTGGCTAATTGGCCGATACATAGCGAAATTGTGAGCCAACACAGGTCTGAATAAACGCATCCGGCATCGCACGTGCCACCGCATGCACCGCTTTCCAGCCCGTGCAGTGACTGGGGACAATCACATCGGGCGCGAGCGTTTGCAGTTCCTGGACGGTTGGCGCGATCCGCGGCTCAAAGAAGTTCCCTGATAGATGAAACCCACCCATAACCGCATGCACATAATCCACCCTGGTTAAAAACTTTGCATACCGCAACACATTCACAATGCCGGCATGGCTACACCCGGAGAGCACCACCAGACCTTTATCGCGTACATACATCACCACTGCCTGATCATCCCAAATCCACGGATCATCGTGCCAGCCATCGGCCGTGCGGGCGCAGTGCCCCGGCGGCGACCCCTCCTCAAAGGAGGTGACCCGTTCGACCTGTCCCGTGACCAGGATCAGGTTATCCAGCAACAACGAAGGGTCCCGTCGTTCCAGCACTTCAATGCCTTCGCTTTCCAGATCAGCACGGTTGGGTGCGGGCAACTGTAATTCGGCGCCGTTGGGAAAAGCCACTTTGCGATCACGCCACGCATCCGGGTGCAGCACCAGCGGCATACGCCGCCGTCCCAGGCGTTCCACCAGCCCGGCCAGCCCACCGTGATGATCGGTATGTCCATGCGACAGCACAATAGCGCGAACCGATTCGAGATTTAAGCCCAGTACATCCATATTCTGGACCATCGTCGTGCGGCCCAACCCGGTATCATAGATAATCGACTCCCGTCGATCTCCTACCTGTACCGTGACCATCAGTGAGAATCCATGTTCGGCCATCAGCGGGGTTTGTTCAAATGAATACGGTTTAATCGGTGCACGTCGGACGACCGGCGACCCTGGTAACAGAACGTCCATGGTATTATCCACAAGCACTGTGACTTCGACAGCATCGACCGGTGTCAGGAGCATTGGCGCTTCCATATTGCTGACCTCCTCGACTGTGACAGCGTATTGTACCTCATCTTCGAGATACCTTACCCTTCAGTATACCACGCTTTACAAATAGCGCACCGTGTATCGTTGTATTGACAGAACGGGTCAAATGCACGGCCCTTTTGCTCGCATCACATGCGAACAAAACAGAATAATTGACAGAACACCCTTTTATCGGTATAGTAACTGCGGTGAACGATAAACGAGATTTGACATCTGGAAGAGCCACCATTTCTCCAAACAGAAGGTACATGCGTGTATGAGTGTCACACCAACGCCATCGCCGTGGAGCCAGGATGTGCCAACGCCAGAAGCGGCGGTCGAAAAACAAAAGCCTACTGCCCCTCAATCGCGCCAATCGGTGCCATGGGGTTGCTGGGCATTGCGCATACTCCTCTTTCCACCGATTCTCATCGGTCTATTGCTCCTCTATGGCCTCTATTTTTTTGATCAATCGTTTGATGGTCTGGTCTACCCCAATATTGATGTACGCGGCGTCGTTATTGGCAGTATGACCCGTGATGAAGCAATTCATGCCATCGAACAGCACTATGCCGATTTTCTTGAACAACCGCTGGTCGTTACCTATGGTGTGTATCGCTGGAAACCAACCCTCAAACAACTCGGCGTCACGCTCGATATTGAAGGCGCAGTGGATGAAGCCTTCACGCTTGGGCGTCGTCATGCCGATCATATGGATGAGTTGCTCGAAGTAGCCGCAATGTGGCAGTATGGTCACGAGATCCCGCTACACATGCAAGTTGATCAACAGGCAATTCAAGGCTATTTGCAGCAACGGGTCGATATGGTTGAACGCGAGGCAGTCGATGCCCAACTGTTGCTGAATGGGTTGACCGTTGATGCATTGCCCGCGGCGATGGGCCGACAGGCATTGGTATCACCAACGGTGGATGATATCACCGCTGCCCTGGCGACCATGCAACCCCAAACCGTCGCCATGCGCACACGCCAGATAGCACCACTGCTCGATGATGCCGTAGTAGCCGATGCCCAGCAGCAGATAGCAACCCTGTTGCAAGGGCCGGTCATCTTGACCACGACCGATCAGGGGAGCTGGGAAATATCGGTTGAAGACCTCGCTAAGATGGTGCGAATACAGCGCCACGAAGGTGAATATGGCCAACCACCAACGATTGACGTCTCAATAGATAGCACACCAATCCGACCCTATCTCAGTGAAATTGCAGATCTCTCCGAAATCACCGGTGGCTATCCTCGTATGAGCTGGAATAACGGCAACCTGTCGATTACGCAAGAAGGCACACCCGGTAGCCGCATCGACGAGGTACGGGCAGAGCAAGACATTATTGCTGCGATGTGGACTGACAACCGAGAAGTAGCCCTGCATATGCATGACACCTTGCCACCAGTGCATGCCGGCAACCTGCACGAACTGGGCATCAACGAGTTAATCAGCGTCGGTCGTACTGACTTTAGCGGTTCTGAAGCCTACCGCGTCACCAATATTATCGCCGGCATGCGCTTGCTCGATGGCGTTCTCATCGCTCCCGGTGATGTCTTCTCATTTAACGCTACCATCGGTCATATCGGCCCAGATAATGGTTTTGTCGAGGGCTATGCTATTGTTGAAGAAAAGGTCGAAGTGGAGTGGGGCGGCGGTATTTGCCAGGATGCGACCACCATGTTTCGTGCTGCTTTCTGGGCTGGTTTCCCCATCTTAGAACGTATGAACCATACCATGTACCTCTCCTGGTACAATCGTTATGGGTATGGTGAGTATGGCGATGGGCCTGGTATTGACTCAGCGATCTTTCTCGGCCCGTCTGGCCCAGATCTCAAGTTTGTCAACGATACCGATCACTGGGTCTTGATCGAAACACTTGCGGATCCGTACAACGTCCTTGCCGAAGTGCGCATGTACGGAACCAGGGGCGGTCGCTCAGTGGAGTTTGAAGGTCCATTCATTTCGCACCCACCTGATGGCGTATTAAATGTCGATTTTATCCGCATTGTCAAGCAAGATGGTGTGGAAGTAAAGCGCGAAACCTTCTGGTCGTACTTTACCCAGTAGTACCTGCCATTCTGTCATAGCAAATCGCCTACTGTACGAGAAAGGCCACCCCAGACTCTGGAGTGGCTTTTGTTTTGTATCGTAACACCAGTCTTTCACTGGTGGTGTGTGATACCTGGAACAGTGGTGTTCTTCCTTAGCTCATGTGTTGGCTGAACCGGTTTAGATCGAATACCACATGGCGGTCTGAGGATCTTCGTTTGATTGCAGCTCGCGCTCATCAACTTTCAGCTGATCGTCGCTGCGCGTATTCAGATACTCACGCGCTTCATCTACTGCTGGATGTTCAAAACCCTCAGGCCAGCTCGTCACCAGTTCATGCAACAGTTGGCGTAGTTCTTGCGTTTGCATGTCTACTTTCCTCCTTCATAATCCATGCTACGTCTTATGCCTTATGTGGTTAGCCCCGCATCGCATCATCACTTCAGGGCTAGCACCAGGGTGCGCAGCGGTGATATGTATCGTCGCAGACACTATCTTCTTTCTTTGGCAAGGTACAGGCCCACCTTGGGAAACCTGGCTTGCAAACGCATCATCGCGCCTCCCACCGCAAAAAACAGAAACGTCTCTAATGCACCAACATTGCTTAAGCATTAGAGGTGAATGCTAGTATACCGTTCGCAAAGGCCATTGTCAATGGGTTTTTGTTAACATTGTATAAATATCGACTCTGTTTTGCCGCTCCATTTCCAGTCAACCCCTCTAATAAGCGCTTTGCACGGGATATTTCTATCACTTGACAAATCTGCTATCATCCTTCATAGTAATCAACCAGAGGGCACATCACCCTCGTATAATAACGAACAAATGTTTGTGTGGAGCGGCTCTACCAATAGATGTTTGTTTGTACCAGAGAGAGGTTATCGTATGAACTCCTATTCTGAAAGTGAATTGCCTTTACTCGAACTTTTCGATATCCTGATGGAGCAACAATCGGTGGTTGGCATGGCGCTTCATCGGCTGATCACCGACGAGCAGGGGGTTCCGGCAAACTATGTCTTTGTGTATGTGAATACCGCATTTGAATCGCTGACCGGTCTCACACGTGATTACATCATCGGCAAAACCGTCACAGACGTTTTGCCGGATCTGCAAACCGGGCGCTTTGACTGGATCAATACGTATGGTCAGGTTGTGTTGACCGGCCAATCGATACCGTTTGAGCAGCATGCCGAAAGCCTGAATCGTTGCTATCGGGTGACCGCCTATTGCCCCCAACCACCCTATTTTGTGACCCTGTTTCAAGATATCACCGAACGGAAACAGAGAGACGCTACCCTACAAGAACGTGCCACATACCATCAGTTGGTCTTTGAACATATGACCGAAGGACTGGTCATGCATGCCATCGTGTATGATGATGCGGGTGTTGCCATCGATTACCGTATTCTGGATGTTAATCCCAGCTTTGAACGCATGCTGGGCGTCGAACGTCAGCATGTTATTGATCGTCTGGCAAGCGATGTCTACGGCGCGGTAGCCTTTCTCGATATCTATGCCAGGGTTGCCGAAACCATGGAGCCCTATCAGTTTGATGCGCCGTTTGGCGACAAGACCTATGCAGTACGTGTCTTCGCGCCGCGCAGGGGCGAGTTTGTGACCATGTTTTTTGATGTGACCGAAGAGCGCCGTCACACCGCCGCGCAGCAAACCGCCCTGCGTGAACTTTCATCACCGCTCATCCCCCTGATTGATGGCGTGGTGGTGTTGCCCTTGATTGGTAGCATCGATAATCAACGAGCGCAACAAGTACAAGAGACATTACTTGAAGGTGTGATGCAACATCGTGCCAACACCGTTATTCTTGATATTACCGGCGTCCAAACGGTCGATAACGAAACCGCCAATGGATTTATGCAGGCAGCTCAGGCCGTGCGTTTGCTGGGCGCACAGGTGATGATGACAGGCATCCAACCACGCATTGCCCAGACTCTGATTCATCTGGGAGCAGACTTGAGTGGTATCAAAACCTACAGCAGTCTGCAATCGGGCATTGCCGCCGTATTGCAGCTCTCGCAGCAGAGACTTGGAACACGATCACGCAATAGTGGAGCATAACCATGAAAACCGTATTTCTCTAGAACGATAAGAAAGGACCAACCAATGGATTTTCATAACCAAATTGTGCTCGTTACTGGTGCTGCCAATGGCATTGGCCAGGCCACAGCTGTAGCGTTTGGGGAGGCCGGCGCCACCGTGCTGCTGGTTGATCGGGATGAACCAGGGTTGCAACAGACACACGCTATCCTCCAACAGCACAATGCCCGCAGCGAACCGCACCCAATGGACGTGACCGACGAAACCGCCTGGCAAGCACTGGCCGAGCATATTCGCCAGCACCATGGCCGGCTCGATTGCGCGCCAATATTGCCGGCATTGTCGGCTCACCCCAACCGACCGCCGATACGGATACCGCCGAGTTTCGCACCGTGATGGACATTAACGTGACCGGTATCTACCTGGCAATGAAGTATGAGCTTCCGCTAATGCTGGCGACCGGCGGTGGCAGCATTGTCAATGCCACCAGTTACGTCAGCGTGGTCGCTTTCCCGGCTGTCTGCTCATATGTTGCCAGCAAACACGCCGTTGCTGGCCTGACCAAAGTGGCAGCCCTGGAATATGCTCGCCAGAACATTCGGGTCAACAGCATTGGCCCTGGCCCAATTGATGCGGGCATGCTCAAAGCCTTCTTTGCGACTGACCCGGCGGCCAAGCAAGCCCTGGCAAACACCATTCCTCTGGGCCGGCTCGGCGAAGTCCACGAAGTTGCCAGCGCGGTGCTCTGGTTATGTTCGGAAGCGGCAAGTTTTATCACGGGCACCACGCTCTTTGTTGATGGCGGTGTCCTTATTCAATAAAGGCACAGCCTACCGCAAAGATCAAAATCAGCGTACAATGCTCATGGAACACATAAAGCGGAGTCGCGAACAGTACTTTGAACCAGCAGAGAAAGAGGTTGGCATGAACTGGCTTTTACGATCTGGAATATCGAATGCAGAGGCAGCACCACGCTGGCAACCGCCGCTGCCGCACGCATTGTTCTGGCTTGGCGCTGGAGCACTGGGTATGGTCGGGCTGATCACTGCGTTGAAGCAATTGCACCGACCCGAACAACCCGTACAACGGGAAGAGCTTCGGCTGGATGATACCCCGGTAACCATTTTGCAACACCCTGAACAGCAACCCCACGACCATCCGGCCGTGGTCATTGCGCATGGCTTCGCCGCTTCACGCAATATCATGTCGGCCTTTGCGCTGACCCTGGCACGTGCAGGCTACACCGCCCTGACCTTTGATTTTGCCGGGCATGGCCAAAACACGACGCCCCTGTCGGGCGATATGGCCGACTTTGAAGGCCGCTATCAGCAACTCAAATCCAGTTTACAGCGTGTAGTCGATCTGGCCCGCACACGTGGCAATGGTCAGGTTGCCCTGATCGGCCATTCCATGGGCAGTGCCGTGGTCACCCGCTATGGTCAGGAACACCCGGAGATCGCAGCGGTCATCGGCGTTTCGCTGGTATACGATCAGGTCACCCCGGAGACACCGCGCAACCTGTTGGTCATCAATGGCGAGCGTGAAATGCAGCTACGGCCCATGGCCCAGCAGGTGATAGACCAGGTAGCCGGCGGTAGCGGCAGCGGCAGCATTGGCAGCACCTATGGCAACCTGGCCGATGGCACCGGCCGACGCGTGGTCTATGCCAATGGCGCCGAGCATCTAGGGATTCTCTTCCATCATACCAGCATGCGTGAGGCACTCAGCTGGCTGAACGCCTGTTTCCGCCGCCCGGATGAGCCAGACCCCTACATCGATCAGCGCTTGCCCTGGTTTGGCTTGCTCTACGCCTCGGCGCTGCTGCTCTTCTGGCCCTGCGCCGAACTGCTGCGACTCGCACGCGGGCAGCACCCACCGCTCGCTCCCGTGTCACCGTTACCGTTTCGCTGGTGGCTCGGTATCACCCTGCTGCCCGCGCTCATCACGCCGCTGCTACTGCGTCTGATACCAGCGCGGCTGACCAATCGCTTTTTGCCGATTATCATTGGTGGGCCGTTGACCCTGCACTTTGCATTCTACGGCGGCCTCACCGCAGCCGGTCTCTGGTTGGCCCAGCGTGCATTGCCTGACAAGGTTATCCCCACCTATCATACCCCGCAGCTGCTGTTTCAAGCCGTCGCGGCCGCGTTGCTGATGAGCGGCTATGCTTTTTTGACGATGGGACAAGCGACGCAACGTTCCTTCGTCAGTTATTTTCCATCGGCACAGCGCCTGCCGGTAGCTGCGGCCGTGTTTGCCGCGATGCTGCCCTACTTTCTCGCTGATGAGTATTTGACCCGCCGGCCCGGTGCGCCCCGTGGCGCCTATGCGCTCACCAAGATGAGCTTTGTCGGCTCGTTGGCACTGGCGATTGCGCTCAATCCGCGCCAACTCTTCTTTCTGATCCTTGTAGCGCCCATGCTGCTAGCCTACTTTGCGATCTATGGCTTTCTCGGGGCATTGCTTTACCATCGCAGCCAGATGCCATTGAGCGGCGCCATTGCCAATGCACTGATCTGCGCCTGTGGCATCGCCGCCAACTTCCCGCTGGTGCAGCACAGCCCACAGCGTAGAGCGTAGAGCGTAGAGCGTAGAGCGATACTCAGGTGAAAATCGTCCTTTGTGCAACCAAGGATTCACCACAAAGCACACCAGTTGCACAAAGGAAACACAAAGAACGAATCCATTAACCATTATCCATCCATGTCTCCGTGTCTACGTGGTAAACCTGCATTCCCTCCGTGTCCCTGTAGTACTCATTTGGCTTTTTGAGGATTGCAAACCCTCATAAAAGAACTAAATGGTGCATGCTCTGGGCACAGCACGCTACATCCCTACAGAGCAGAAAATACATGCTCGTCTTGCGCAATTGCTCCAAATTAGCCCAATATTGCCCAAAATCCAAAAACCGGGGAATATTCCCCTTGACACGTGTTTAGCCCATCCCAAAGCCATTGTTCGGTAAGATTCAACGTTTGTTGTGTGCTTTGTCGATATGCTATACTGGAGTCAAGACATGTATGGTGACAACATCTGATAGGTGTGGATAGCCGATCCCGCTATCAAGGCACCAGTGGAACAAAACCTATACGATAAAGGAGGAAAACCAACTATGAAAGCATCCGTTAGCACACCTGCTGCCATGTCCCCCGGCATGGGCAACCTGAGCGAGCAGTACCATCATATCATCGAGGCCATGGCCCAGGGCCTCAAACTTGAAGCAATTGCGCACCAGTTGCAGGTCTCGCTGGAGACGCTGTATCGCTGGCTGGGCGAGCCACTCTTTCGTACCATGTTGCAACAGCGACAGTTCTATCAGCAGGAACAGGCCCAGCTCAAAATGGCCGAAGAATCGTCCAATGTGGTAGATCGCTTGATTGCCCAGACCGAATCGTCTCATGTGAGCATTCAGCTTCGCGCTATCAACATGTTTTTGCGTCTGGTCAAAGCAAACCGCACCGCATCAAGCGCGTCGCGCTCTGCAAAGAACAAAACGCCGTCGGCGGATAATCGCCGCCAACCCAAACTGGATGCGCCTGACGTCAGCGCAACCGCCAGCCAGCCGCCCGACCCGCCCGATCAGCAGCGCATCAGCATGCCCGCGTTGTCGGTCGAAACGCCCACGCATGATCCATTAACGCTGTCGGATGAGTCGCCCACCGCAGACGACCATGTGCCCCATGGTACAGCAGCGCCTGGCACACGCAGTATGCCCGAACCGGCGCAGAACAGGGGCAACCGCCGCGAACGACGCAAGCAGCAGAAACGGCAGCAGAAACGCAACGCACGGCGCTAATCGAGAAATCAGGTTGTCCCATCACTGCGTAGGTGCTCGTGCTGCAACTCCTTTGTTTTGACGCGGAGCGGCTGCTTTGGGGGGTCGTAGTGTGCTGCGACATTCCAAAGCAGGGCAGGCCGCAAACCTGTCCGACATTGGCACGCACCAGATCACCGTGCTCAGACCAGGCGTGAGCTCATGCCCAAAGACAGCCTGCCATGCCGTTGTGCGGCATCTTGACCGTCAATCAAAAGCATGGTACGATTCTCATGAGTACAGAAAATCACTGCCCCAGTGTTCAGTGAACCTAGTTGTCCATGTGTGGGTGACCGCTTCCTCCAGGGAAAACACGCTTCCGATACCAGAACTGAAATGGAAAGAGGCTATCATGGAAAGTCTGCTTCAAGGGACTATTCAAATCATCACCGTGATACTGATCGTCATGGCGATTGCTCTCGTTCTGGCGATGATCGGGCTGGCGGTGCTAGCGCGTGGCATCCGTGAACTGGATGTGCCGGAAGGGGCCGACTTTTTTACCACGCTACGGCATGTGCCGCTGTTGCTGGTGGTCGTGATTGATCTGCTCGATTTTGCGTTGGATATCTTTTCGGCACCGATTGTGTGGATTGCGCTCAATTCGATGGGCTTGTCCGGGCTACGCGATAAAGCGGCGATTGAGGGGTTGATACCCTTTACCCAGGTTATTCCAACGTTTACGGTCTGCTGGTTTGCGGCACGCTGGTTCAATCTGGGTAGCCCGCCAGGCACATGGTATGCCCACCGCGATCAGTCGTCCCATCGTCTGGATGATCGGGTCGTGTATGAGCATGCCCCGTATGATGAGCGCTGGTACGACGATGATGCCGCGTATGATGAGTGGGAAGATCAACGGCGCAGCAGAGCAAAACGTTTGCCGGCACGCCGTCCTGAAAGAGAGTAGCGGAAAAAGGAGGCAACGATGCCTGATATTTATACAGTCGTTCAATTTGTGGTAATCGTGGTGGTTTCCGGGGTCTGTGGTGGCCTAGCCCGGGCTATGTTTGGTCTAGGGCGTGATAACTTTTTGCTGTCGGTAGTGTTTGGGACTATCGGTGGCTATCTGGGGCTGTATTTGCACCAGACGTTCTTTCCAGCAGCCAATCTGCCATCGTTTCGCGTTGGCAGCCAGACGATAGAGATTGTGTGGATTATGATTGGCGCGATTGTGTTTACATTTGTTGCCAGTCTGGTTGATGGTGCGCGACGGCGGCTGACTCGGCGTCAACCATCAGCACCGCACCAGCCACAGTAGACTCTGTAGTGCTGCCCCTCTCTTGTGCCAGTGCTTTGCTGGTGAAGAGAGGGGCGTTTTGCGTTTTAGTGTCTAGGAGAAACGATGCATATTCGTGATTTGCAGCCAGATGATGCAACGCTCAAGGAACAGGCGGCTGAAGCGCTGGTACTGGGCTTTCGCGAGCACTGGCCGGCTGCATGGCCGGATATGGCGGCGGCACGGGCAGAGGTCGAGCAAGCGTTATCCCCTGAAAAGGTGTGTCGGGTTGCGTGTGACGATCATGGGACGCTGCTGGGATGGATCGGAGGCTTCCACATGTATGGGGTAGTGTGGGAGCTTCATCCGCTGGTAGTGCATCCGCGTGTGCAGGGCCGTGGGGTTGGGCGTGCATTGGTAGCAGATTTTGAGGCGCAGGTAGCGCAACGTGGCGGGTTGACGATACTGCTGGGCAGCGACGACGAGCATGACATGACGTCGCTCAGTGGGGTCGATCTCTATCCGGATGTCTGGCAGCATATTGCCCAGATTCGGAATCTACGCGGTCATCCATACACGTTTTATCAGACGTGCGGGTTTGTGATTGTGGGGGTAGTACCTGATGCCAATGGGCCGGGCAAGCCGGACATTTTGCTGGCAAAGCGGGTAATGGGTGATGGATTAGCGGTGATGGACCATTTATGTGTGTTCTTTCTATCTTTTGTGGTATATATCCTTTCCTGCAAACGTTGCGGCTTTGCGTGAGGAAATGGGTCAGCGGTGATGGCTGGCTGGTGGTGCGCCAATCAATCGATGCTGTGCTATAATACTACTGAACATTTGTTCTTTCTGTACCAGGTGGTGCCAACACCGTCGAGATATGGTACTATTTTGCTATCATTGCAAGGAGAGGCCCCACTGGAGCGGGGTCATTGGTGCCATCGTTGGTATGAGCAGGTTGTTCACAGAGAGAGAAAAGACAATCAGAAGGGGAAGCAGGCAGCATGGAGACCATCAAACAAGCAATGTTATGGGTATTACCGCGTCTACCGCTTCCGATGCTCGCGCTTGCGGCATCGTATGGGGTGTACCAGTATCAGCGACTCTACATGCCCCACTGGTTTGCTCTGGCATCGGCAGTTGCCTTTGAATTGACGTATATTGGATTGGCACTGGCGCCTGTGCATCATCAGGAACGCCAGCAGGCACGCTGGATTGCGCTCAGCGCGGTTGGCGTGAGTGTTGTGTATAACACGCTGGCGGGTCTTTTTCACCGTGTGCCAACGTTGTTGAATGATCTGCCGCTGCCATGGGAGGCGGTGCTGGCGGTGTTGCATGGGGCACCCCTGGCAATTGTTGCGTATTTTGTGGCAGATCTGTTGCTGCACCGGGATCCAGATGCGCAGCAAGATGATGGCTCGGTTATTACGATTACCGAAGATGCGCTGGCTATTTTGCGCTTGCGGCTGGCCGGCGAGACGATTAACCGCGATAGGGCGACGGAGCATGGCTTTCGCACGCCGCAGGCGGCACTGGCGGCGACGGCGCGGCTCTATGCGGCGCTCCGCCGCGACCATGAGCAAATGATGAGTTTGTATCAGAACCAGTCGGTGTGAGTATGCTTGCTGTAGGGGCGTTGCTGTAGGGTGCCGGTGCAGCAACGCTGAAACTGTATGAACAATCATCTCCCTTTTTCCAAAACAATAATCGATCAAACGTTCGGTGCAAAGGAAGCACATAATAGCTGGTATAATAAGAGGGTGCGGTGTTGGCAACGGCGATATTGTTGTTGCCCGGCAGTCTAGCTCATCAGGGAGTCTATCGTGGTTTTTGCAGCATTCACACCGACCTTTAGCGGACATGAGACCTTTGTGCTACGAAGCAACTGGCTCAAGAAGGGATACGATGTCATCAAACACTATCCTGACCTGTTCTCGCGGCCAGATGCCTATGTGAAACTTGGGGTTGGCAAGAACATGGCCCAATCGATACGGTACTGGGGGCGTGTGTGCGGCATGTTCGACAAAAAGCCCGACGGTACCGGCTACGAACCAACCCCGCTAGGCGATTGGTTACTGGCTGATACTGGCACGGATCCTTTCCTGGCATCGCCAGCAAGCTGGTGGCTGCTGCACTGGCAGTTAGCTGCTCGTCCAGAAGCAGCAATGAGCTGGTTCTATACCTTTAACATGCTGCGTCATGGTGAATTTTCTCTTGCTCAGGTTGGCGCATCTCTGAAGGCTCTGGCAACGGAGCATGGCTGGCGGGTGCCATCAACAGCAACTATTGAGCGGGATGTTGATTGTCTGGTCCGTTGTTATACCCGTCCATCGACGAGGCAATTGGAGACAGCCGTTGAAGATGCCTTGCTATGCCCGCTCATGGAACTAGGATTGCTTCAGCCTGTTCCAAGTCAACGACTCTATCGGTTGTCCAATGGACTGCAGCCGACACTTCCGGACGCACTGGTTGCCTATGCTATCCATGCGATGATCAAAGACAGCGACAGCAAGACTATCTCGTTTCGACGGCTCTCCTATGATCAGGCTCGCCTGGGCGGGTCTTTCGGTTGGACGAGGATTCCTTACTCCAACGGCTGTATCGGATTGAAGCAGTGACCGAGGGGGCTGCCGTCTATGCCGATCAGGCAGGCATTCGTCAGGTTCTTTGGCACGAGACTGGTCCGGAGGTCGCCAAGGTATTGCTTCAACGGGCATGGGCTGAGGAGGGGACACGATGAGCCATATCCATGATGTTCTGTCTATTGCTCCACGATATACCCGTGCCGTTCATATTGAACACGATTTCGCCGTTGGTACGCAGGCACTCGCAGGGTATCAAGCAACGCCACTGGTCTTGCAAACATTAGGACGTCTCTTGGAGGGGTTGCATCCAACAGCGACAGCACGAGCGTTTTCTCTCACCGGTGTCTACGGCACGGGTAAATCTGCATTTGGCTTGTTTCTGGCACACTATCTCAGTAGTTCGCCTGAAAGACGGCAACAACTGTTGGAACAACATCAAACGGTGCCACTGGGTGACGGTCTGATCTACGATGGACCACGACTGCTTCCCGTGCTCCTCAGTGGCAACAACGCTTCCCTGCGCTCTGATATGCTACAGGCGTTGTATTGTGTATTGCAACAGCAGTCAGATGTGTGTACCCATGAACCTGACCTGTTGGAAACCCTGACACGTATGCAGGGAGATGCCAACCTTGACGCACAACATGTTGCGGATGTTATCGCGCAGACGAACCAGCGGCTGGTACAACATACATCCTATGATGGGATCCTCCTGCTCATTGATGAACTAGGACAGTATCTGGAATATGCGTTCTACCAGAACACACTGGCTGATCTGTTTGTGCTGCAGGCATGCGCTGAAATGGCAGCACGAAGTGCTCAACCCCCGTGCCTCCTGGTCACTATTTTGCATCAAGCCTTCGACCAGTATGCTGCTTACGCTCGTGTTGTCCAGCAAAGTGATTGGCAGAAAATCGCTGGACGCTTTGAGGATATTCCCTTTCAAGAACCTGACAGTCAGATGCTCTGTATGGTTGGTCATGCGCTGTGTCCAGATACAGCGGATGTCCATACCCTGAACCGTCAGGCATGGATGAATCGGTTCGCTGTATGTGCAGAAACATTGGCGTTGCGGCCATCAAGTATTGATCCGGCAACATGGGAACGGCTGCTAGCTCAGACTTGTCCGATCCATCCCCTGGTCTTGCGCCTATTACCGCATCTCTTTCGGCAGTTTGCTCAGAATGAGCGGTCGCTTTTTTCGTTTCTGACCAGTCAAGAACCGTGTGGAGTCGCTGATTTTCTCGCTTCGTATCGTTGCAATGGCGCCTATGAGCCAATCTATCGCTTGCCGGACCTCTATGCCTATGTCGAAGCGAACATGGGCACAGGTCTCTATACGCGTTCACGGGGGCGCCGCTGGGCTGAACTGACCGAGTCCCTGGCACGGGTACAGACTATCGATCCGCTCCACCACGACGTGTTAATGACGATTGGGGTGCTGAATGTCTTTGGTCAGCAGCAAGCCATTCGGGCCAGCAAGCCCATGATTTCCTTTGCCTTGCGTGATTGTGATGATGACCCGGAAATAACACAGGTACTCCAGCAGTTCATCGACGATCAACTCATCGTCTACCGTCACTATAGTGATAGCTATATGCTCTGGGAAGGGAGTGACCTGGACCTGGACACGTTGGTGCAAGAGGCCACACGCCGTATTGGCGGCCAGACCGATATCGCGGCCCTGCTCCAGCAGAGCATCGAACCAGTACCCCTGGTTGCTCGCAAGCACAGTTATCAGACCGGGACAGTGCGTCACTTTGCGGTGCGTTTTGTTACGGTTGATGGCCTGACCACCATGACGCCGACAACAGTCCGGGCCGATGGTGAGATCCTCTACATCGTACCATCCGATCATGCAACCGGAGCGGACATCCAGGAATGGATACGCCATGCGAATCGGACGAAGGAAACACACCGTATCGCTGTACTGCCGAGCCGGGTACAGCGCCTGGACGATTTGCTGCTGGAAGTGACTGCGCTGCGGCAGATACTGGAGACACAGCCAGAGTTGGAACATGATCGCGTCGCTCGCCGTGAGCTTGCCAGTCGACTCACCGAAGCACAGCACGCGCTGGATCAGGCAGTGGCCTGGTCGTATTATCCTGGTCATAGCACGTGGTGGTGGTGTGGGCAAGAGCAATCCGTAACCACAACACGTGATCGTGATCATTTGCTCTCACGTGCCTGTGATGCCACCTATCATGCTGCACCGCGTGTCTGGAACGAATTGATCGTCCGCCGCCAACTTTCGTCCGCCAGTGCCAAAGCGCGGCGCAATCTGGTTGAAGCAATGCTCGACCACGGTTACCAGGCAGGGCTGTCCTTTGAAGGCTACCCGCCAGAACGAGCCATCTACGAGAGCATCTTTCTGGAAAGCGGCATCCACCGCGAGGAGCAGGATGATCGGTGGGGATTCGGTCCGCCTGATCCCGTGAAAGATGCATCCCTTCACCTGACACCGGCCTGGAACGCCCTGCAAAACTACCTCAACGCAGCACAGCGCGAGCCACAGCCGATCAGACAGCTGTTTGCCCTGCTTGAAGCACCGCCCTATGGGGTCAAAGCAGGGGTAATACCACTGCTTTTTGTCGCGGTGTATCTGGCCAATGCTGGTGAGATCATCCTCTATGAGCATGGCAATTATATCACCGTACCAGATATTGCGGTCTTTGAGCGCCTCATGCGCCAGCCAGGCTATTTTAGTCTGCGCCAGAGTCGGACAGGTGGTGCTCGTATGGCGGTCTACGAGCGATTGGCCCAGAAGCTCGCCCAATATGCACTCTCGAAGACAGTGCAGCCGGCCCTGCTTGATGCAATCAATCCGCTGCTCCGACTCGTGCATCATTTGCCCGAATATAGCCGTCATACCGGGACTATCAGCGCACCAGCACAGGGCATCCGTCAAGCATTGTTGACCGCCCGTGAACCCGACATCGCGTTATTCGAGACGTTGCCGCGTGCCTGTGGCGTGGATCCGTTCACCGCTGAAACGCCGTTTAATGAAACACAGTTCGAGACGTTTTTTGCCGCGCTGCGCAATGGATTACTGGAACTCCAGGAAGCGTATCCAAATCTGGTCAATGATGTTGCAGAACGTATCCGCGCTGCCTTTGGGGCAAACGCAAGCGATCATGCGGCGCTGCACGAGGAATTGAGTCTCCGGTGCCAAGGGGTAACGCAAACTACGACAGACCATCAAATACGCGCCTTGAGCGTTCGTCTCCAGAATACCGAACCTGGTGATGGCTGGATTGAGCGTGTTGGGGCATTGGTCGCCCAGAAGCCGATGTCGTCTTGGCGTGACGATGACCGTCAGCGGTTCAATAGGTCTATTGTCGAGCTGGGTCACCGGTTCTGTCAGACCGAACGGGTAACCACCATTATTCGTCAGCAGCAAGCAAGTACCCCAACGTTGCAAGACACGGTTGATGCTCTCGATCCATTGCCGACGGTACCTGATACACCTGATCGATTACCGACTGTGCCAGACCATCCGGGTATGCAGCAATTACAGATACAGATTCAACGGACTCTGGATACGCAGAGTGAAACGTTAAACGATGCACAACGCGTGACCGTGCTGTGGGAGATTTTACAGGCATTGATTGAACGAACGAACGAAAGGAAACCTGAATGAATGTAGTTGGCTACGATATTGGCGGACTTCCTTACTGTCCTGGCTGTGCTCCAGCCTGGTATACGAAACAACATGCGGTCTATCCTACGCTGATAAGCGACTATCCAGATCTTCCAACCGCATTGTCCCCTGATGATCTCTGGGATACGACGATGCGTTGCATTGAATGCGACAGTTTGCTTGTCACCTGGGAGGTGTTGCAGCTGGATGATCACTGGAAACAAGAACAAGCAAGACAGAATGGAACAGCGTAATCCATGACTCAACCGAATCAGCAACCAACGGATTGGGCAACCCGACCGGGTCGCCATATTGTCAGTTTAAGCGGAGGCAAAGATAGTACCGCGTTGGCGCTCTATCTACGGGATACCATCCCGCAACTGGAGTATGTCTTTTGCGATACACATAAGGAATTGCCCGAGACATATGACTACCTGAAACGGCTGGAAGCCTATCTCCAGCGTCCCATTGTCTACCTCAACCCCAACCGAGGGTTTGATCACTGGCTGTCGCTCTACAATGGTATGTTGCCCTCAGCACAGGTGCGCTGGTGTACCCGAAAACTGAAAATCGAACCATTTGAAGCGTATGTAGGTCATGATCCAGTCTGGATGTATATTGGTATTCGTGCCGAAGAGGAGCGGAAAGCCTACATCTCAACAAAACCGAATATCACCGCAGTCTATCCCTTCAAGGAACACGGTCTCGTGCTAAGCGATATTGAGCGTCTTTTAGCCGAGAGTGGCCTTGGTTTGCCTGATTATTATGAGTGGCGTACACGAAGTGGCTGCTACTTTTGCTTTTTCCAACGGACTGGCGAGTGGATCGGGCTGAAGGAGCGCCATCCCGAGTTCTATGAGCAGGCAAAAGCCTATGAGCGCGACAATGGAAGTGAAAACTATCACTGGCGCGATACCGAAAGCCTGAGCGAATTAGAACAACCCGAACGGATGGAGCAGGCGCGAATCGCGCACCAGCAACGTCTGGAGGATGAGCAACGTCGCCGACCAGGGCGCACGTTGATTGAACTGCAAGCGGCTGCACTTGATGCTGAACATGATGATGTGGGTTGTTCCATTTGCCATTTGTGATATAATTATGGTCGATATGTCCCGGTTTGGGGCTGATTAACCTACTGAAACAGAACCGAGACGGTAAATCAACATCGGAGAATACAGTTATGGCACAGATAGCCAATCTCTTTAACACCACCACTGAAACCATATCAGATTTCTTCCGTCGTCCAGGAATTGGGTATTATATCCCCTTGTACCAGCGTGAATATAGTTGGGATAGGGAGAATATCGATCAACTCATGGAAGACGTTTTTCGTGGTGTGGAAGCATTACTCACTCAAGATGACACAACACATAAGGACAATGCCATCCATTTTATGGGTACCATTATCCTGGTCACTGAGCGTTACCGTCATGCCATTCAGCCACAGGATAATAGGGCATTACCAACCCGTGTTGATAATGTCATTGATGGTCAGCAGCGTCTTTCCACGATTGCCATGCTAAGTTGCCTTCTGTATGATCGCATACAGAACTTTATAAAGACAATACCTCATGAAAGTCCATATGATGGTCTCCATGAAGCGGCGAAAGGCTATCTTAAACTTCTTATTGAGGTCTTTTCAGTTAATCTTGATCGTGGTACACCAGAACGAAAGCCCATTATCATTCGAGGATCAATTGATACCTGGACACTTGATGGCTCTGACAAAGACTACTATCTATCTGATGTATCTTTCTTTCTTGCATCCGCAATTCGAGCTGCTGAAAATGAAACTGCTCTTGATCCTGATCTGAATCGCAAAAAGTCGATGGTTATGGCAAACATTCGTCAGATGAACATGTGGTTGAAGAGAGTTGAAACAGCTCATGAATTTGAAACTATTGACGCATCAGACGAAGATAGGGATGAAGAAATAAGATTTCCTACTGCACAGGAGATACTAGCTACAATATCCGCGGATGATCTGTGGAGTTATGAGCGTCCCGAATTGAAAGCCTCTATTATCCGCGGCTTTGAAGAAAAAATGAATCTGGTGCAGAAAGATAGTTGTTCCCTGGTACAGTTATTTGCCTTCTGTCATTACCTATTGCGATGCTGTTGCTTTACATCGATTGAACCAACCCTAGAAGATAGAGCGTTCGATATGTTTCAATCGCTCAATGCAACGGGGACACCATTAACTGCATTAGAGACCTTTAAACCAATGGTTGTAAGTATAGCTAACACTCAAGATAACGGTTTCAAAGGATCTCATCTGGAAAAAATATTCGAGTCTATCGATATCCTTTTTGGTTCTGTACAAAATGCATCAGCTAAGAACAAGCTGACCAATGAGTATCTGACTACATTTGCTGTAGCACAGGATGGTCATAAGTTGGCTCGACAATTTAGTGCGCAGCGACGCTGGTTAAACCGGGAATATACCGCTTGTAAGACATACGATCAACGGGAAGAGTTTATTCGCCGTATGAGTGAACTTGCAGTGTATTGGAATAAGGTTATCAAGTTTGATCCAAAGCAGGCTTCTGCTCTTTCTGGCACAGAAAGCGTTCCATTAGAAGACCAGTATCTAGCCGCACTCTGCATCATGTACCTGGAAGATTCAGGCCACAAAATGGCCCATTCAATACTGAGCCGTTTCTATGCTCTGGTACTACGCCAAGTTCCAGGTTCGGCTGCTCTGTTTGTACAAGCATGTAAGACAGTCACGGCGTTTTATACGCTCTGGCGTTCGGCCTTACCCAATACCGGTCTTGATAATGTCTACAGAAAACTGCTAGCAGAGTATATGTCCTGGAAGAAGTGCGGTACTACATTGGATATCGCTCAACTCAAACAGCACCTTCGAGATGCGTTAAACGAGTCCAAACGCGCGATCGGTAGTAAGGATTTATGGAAACAGAAGGCACTGCAGTACCTGCGATATGATAATAACAAGCATCTCTGTCAATTTGCGCTCTTGGTTACCGCTCATGATACGATTCCTGATCCGGATCAACCGGGTCTCATGAAAATAGGTTCACCAGGATATTGCCCTTATTTATTGTCTGATTACTGGAAATCAAATGATCTGAAGAGTATTGAGCATGTGGCACCACAAACGGCAAAAACCAATGGCAATTGGGATCAGCAGATCTATGATGAAGAACACGACCAACTTATTGGTAATTTGACGCTTCTGCCCATAGAAATCAATATATCCGCCGGAAATCAGGGTTGGATAGCCAAATGGATCTATTATCGGCATCTGGCCGAAGCTGATCCAGCCAAATTGGAAGCACTTGCAGATGAGGCTAAGACGCATAGTGTTGAACTAGCGTCTACGACGATAAAAGCTTTGCGTGAAGCAAAGTATGCCCATCATATTACACCACTGGTGCAATTGGGTGCATCAGGTTGCTGGGACAAAGCTCTGATAGCAAAACGGACTGAGCGTATCTGCGATATTCTTTGGGATCGTCTGTATGCTTGGTTGGAGTAAGCTGCATTAACAAGCAGCGGCAGCAGGATGGCTTGCCGGTGGAGTGAATAGTTTGCACACCATCAGCACAGTGAGCGAGTGCATGTGATACAATACAAGGGAGAGTATATGACATCTTATAGAGGAAGCTATGGTACATATCATTCCATCTCGTGGCACTCATCTGATACTTATTGCCCTGCTGCTCGTCAGCGTTCTTGGTATCACCACCGTGGCATCGGTGCGGGGGCAGAATACGCTCGATGCGCAATTGCAAGAGGCAATTGCCACCCATGGCATCACCGCGCTAGCACCGGCCCCAGCCAGCAGCGCCGCGCAGATTGAACTAGGGCGGCTGCTCTTCTTTGATAAATTGCTCAGTGGCAACCGCGATATTGCCTGTGCAACCTGCCATCATCCGACCCTGGCATCGGGCGATGGTCTCTGTTTACCGGTTGGTACGGGCGGCGTCGGGCTTGGCCCCGACCGCAAGATTGGTCATGAACATCGGTTTGTTCCGCGCAATGCCCCTGAGATATTCAACCGCGGCGACCCGCTGTGGACAAGCCAGTTCTGGGATAGCCGTATGACGCGCCAACCCGATGGCAGCATCAACTCACCAGCGGGGGCGCAGCTACCGGGTGTTGACGTGCTCGATACCGTCCTAACGGCCCAGGCGATGTTTCCGGTGACATCGCGCGATGAGATGCGCGGAAAGGCTGGCGATGTTGATATCTACGGTCAGCCCAATGAGATAGCCTTGCTGGATGATACCGATTTTAGCGGTATATGGCAGGCGCTGATGACCCGTGTGCTGGCGGTACCAGCCTATGTCGATCGGTTTGCCCTGGCCTACCCCGATGTGCCAGTTGAGGAACTGGGGTTTGAACATGCAGCGCGGGCAATCGGTGTGTTTGAGGCGGATGCCTTTACCCTACTTGATAGCCCATGGGATCGTTATTTGCGTGGTGACATGGGCGCTTTGAGCGATGATGCTAAACGCGGTGCATTGCTCTTCTATGGTGATGCTGGGTGCGTATCCTGTCATAGTGGCCCGCTGATGACCGATCAGCAGCATCACAACATTGCCGTACCGCAACTGGGGCCAGGCAAGGGTGCCGAGTCACCGCTTGATTATGGTCATGGGCGTGAAACCGGTGTGGAAAGCGACTACTTTACCTTTCGTACTCCACCACTGCGCAATGTGTCGGTAACCGGTCCGTATATGCATAATGGTGCCTATCACAGTTTGGAGGCAGTGATCGAGCATCACGGTGACCCGGCCACGGCATTGCAGACGTTTGATGTAGATCAGCACCTACCAACGGCGTTGCGTGATACCTGCCAGGACGACCCCGCTCTGATTGCAACGATGCTGAGCAATGTTGACCCACTGTTGCAAGAGCCACTGGACCTGTCAGCGCAGCAGGTAGCGGACCTGGTCGCTTTTCTGGAGGCGTTAACCGACCCGGCCGTAGCTGATCTGGAGCAGATGATCCCTGCGACGGTGCCCAGTGGCCTGCCGGTGCAAGATACGGTCGAGTGGTTCTACCTGCCGCTTATTCGTGGCAGACCTTGATGATGTTCGGTCGATTGTTAGAAAGAATGTGGTATGCTGGATGACATTGCGCTGCTGAGACAGATGGTCGAAATCTCCTCGCCATCGCATCACGAAGAGGCGCTAGCGACCTTTCTGGTGGAGCAGATGCAGCAGCTGGGCTTTGCGGCGCGACGGGATGAAGCGGGCAATGCGATTGCTCAGGTTGGCGAGCATGGACCACTGGTGGTGTTGCTCGGCCATATCGATACGGTTGCGGGGGTGGTGCCGGTGCGCCAGGAAGCCGGGCGTCTGTATGGGCGTGGCACGGTTGATGCCAAAGGCCCGTTTGCCAGCTTTATCGTCGCCACCCACCGCGCCTACCAGGCCGGCTCACTGAACTGCCGCGTGGTGCTGATCGGCGCGGTCGAAGAAGAGGCAGCAACGTCCAAAGGTGCGCACTTTGTGGTCGATCAGTATGCGCCAGACTACTGCGTTATTGGTGAGCCGAGCGGTTGGGAACGTGTGACGCTGGGCTATAAGGGGCGCTTGCTGGCGACCTATCGCCACGAGCAGGCAGGCGCCCATAGCGCCGGCGAACAGAAAGCGGCACCTGAGCATATGGTCGATTTCTGGATGGCGGTGCAACTGCGCTGTGCCCAGTACAATGCCGAACGTGATCGCCTCTTCGAGCAGATCAACCCATCACTGCGTGCGGTTGCCAGCGGCAGCGACGGGCTGAACGATTGGTGCGAAGCCACGTTGGGGTTGCGCCTGCCGGAGGCGATAGCACCAGAACAGATGGCCGAGGAACTGGCGCAGATGGCCTTGCAGGTGACCGGCGAGACGACGATCAGCTTTACCGGACACTGCCCGGCCTTTCGTAGCCCGCGCAGCACGCCGCTCGCCTCGGCCTTTGTGCGGGCAATCCGTGGTGCTGGTGGCAACCCGGGCTTTGTGCATAAGACCGGTACGGCCGATATGAATGTTGTTGGCCCGGCCTGGAAATGCCCGATTGTGGCGTATGGGCCAGGCGACTCGCGGCTTGATCATGCGCCCGATGAGCATATCGTGCTGGATGAGTATCAGCGCGGGATTGCAGTACTCACGACCGTGCTCGCCAACCTGTCTTGAAGGGGCTATTCCGCTGGTGTCATCCGAACCTGATACAGCAGCAGCCCCATCGTGCCAGACAGTGCTGGCCGCACCAGGTGAGGCGATCCGCTTTCTCACGATCATCCCGGTGCCAGGCTTGCCGCCCACCTCCGAGCAGAGCATTGCGCGTTCGGTCGCCTGGTTTCCAGCGGTCGGGGTGCTGATTGGCGTGCTGCTGTGGCTGGCTGGCTGGCTGGCGCAACTGCTCTGGGGTCTGCCCGTGGCGGCTATCCTGGTGGTGATTGTCTGGGCTATCCTCACTGCTGGTCTGCATCTGGATGGCCTGAGCGATACCTTCGATGGCGTGATGAGCTGGCGCCCGCGTGAGCGCAAACTCGCTATTATGCGCGATAGTCGCGTCGGTGTGATGGGCGTGCTGGCACTGATTGCGATTGTGCTGCTGAAGGCGGCCTGGTTGTCTGCGGCTGCGCCCCACTGGTGGGCGGTGCTGTTGCTGGCGCCCACCTGGGGCCGCTGGGCCATGGTTTCGACCATGGTCTTGTTTCCGACCGCCCGTGCAAGCGGTCTGGGGCATACGTTTCGGTCGCGGCTCGGCCTAAGCGATGTGCTGTTTGCCAGTAGCTTCCCATTGCTGCTCGCGCTGCTGACTAACCCCTGGCAAGGGCTGCTGGCTGGCTTGCTGGTCGCGGCGGTCACCCATCTGCTGGCATGGTGGTGGACGGTCATGCTGGGCGGGCTGACCGGTGATACCTATGGCGCCATCTGCGAGATAGGCGAAGCGGTAGCGTTGGCCGTGCTGACCGTCTGAAGGCTGCTCCGAAAAACCAGAATCCTGGCTTCTTTCCAGAACAACATCAGCACCCGGTGTGGTATAATACCCATGCCCGTGACGTTGCGGTTTACGCATGATGTCACGGGTTTTTTGTTGTCCTGATTCAGCTGATAGGTCATCATAGTGCCATATGAAACTACCACATCCAAAGTCCGAAATCCCGTCTATGTCTATTTAGCACAGGCCGAAAAAGACCATTTTGATGCAGTTGCCACCCTGTTTGAAGCATTGCACCAGTACAACGCCTCGCTCGATCCTCGGTTTGCCCTTGCTGATGGCTGGCGGCCCCTGCTCTATGACCATTTTGTGCAGACGTATCAGCATCCCAGGGCACTCTGGTTGCTGGCCTGGGCCGATGAGCAACCCATCGGGCTGTTGCTGGTCGAAGCCCACCACGACTCACCGCTCTTTCGGTATCGCCACTGGGCCGAGCTGGTCGCACTGTATGTCGTTCCGGCCTATCGTGGTCTCAACCTGGCAGAACATCTCGTCTTTCAGGCCACCGAATGGGCCGCCGCACGTGGGTTCGATCGCATTCAGCTCTATATGACCGCCCATAATGAGCCGGCACGACGCTTTTATCACCGTTGTGGGTTTCAGCCGGTTCAGGAGATTTTGCGTCTGGATGTGCAACCACGCAACGGACATGCACACCCTGTGGCAACCGATGCTCAGCAAGAGGAGCCATTGGTGGATTGGGACGAGGATTTGCTGGAGTCATCCCATCCGCATCTTACGATTGAAATCCGGCCGCGTCAATCTTGATGACGCAACAAGAGCTGTTGACCTACCCTGTAACCGTAGATATGATATCAAATGGAGGAACGTATGCGATTTTCTGTACTGTTACTGGCCCTGATGATGCTGTTTTTTGTGTCCGCGTGCGCTGAACCAGAGTGGTCCGAGTTTCGTCCGAAACGGGTGGTTTTACGGTGATGATGCCGGGTACCCCTGAAGAGAGTAGTCAGAATGTTGATACTGACGCCGGTGGGATGGGCTTGAACACCTATCAGGTCGCCCTCAGTAACGTGGCGTATACTGTCATGTATTCAGATTTTCCCCAGGATATGATCGATCTCGTTGATGCCGCGGAATTGCTCAAAGGCGGTCAAGAGGGAGCCCTCGGTAGTCTGGATGGCACCCTGATCTCGGAGCGTGAAATCGATCTCAATGGTCATCCTGGCCGCGAAATCGTCGCTGAATCGCAGATAGAAGGGATTGATGCCGTTTTGAAGGGTCGTTTTTACCTGGTGAATAACCGACTCTATCAGACTCTGGTCATCGGACAGAAGGATCGAGTGACCGACGAGGATATGAATCGGTTCCTTGATTCTTTTAGCGTCCTGCCGTAAAATAGCACTATCATCCAAAAACCGTCGCCCGGTTGTTTGTGCCAGTTCCCCGTATGCTCAATGCAGGAGTTGCAGACACTACGGCTCGGGGTTGAGCACTGAAACACAGAGAACCGAGCACGGCAGGAAAGAAAGGAACCAGAGAGATGCGATTTCGGATTCTCGTGTTCGTACTGGTGGGCATGCTCGTGTTTGTGGCATGTGGTCAATCACAACCAGCAGCAGAACCAACCACAGCGCCTGCAACAACCGCAGCAGAGGCGGACGACCCGGAGGCAGAGCCAACTGAAACGGACGAACCGGAAGAGAATGGTGGCAGCAGTGCGACCGGTTCGGAGGATTGGATCGAGTTTTCATCGGAAGAGGGTGGTTTCACCGTGATGATGCCGGGCACGCCCGAGGAGGGTTCGCAGGATGTTGGGACGGACGCCGGTCAGATGGGTCTGGCGACGTACCAGTTCACGACTGATGCGGCAGCCTACACCGTGATGTTTTCGGACTTCCCCGAAGATATGATTGGTGCAGTAGACCCACAAGAACTGCTGCTTGGTGGTCAGGAGGGTGCTCTCACCAGTCTGGACGGCGAGCTCATTTCGGAACGAGAGGTCGATCTGGACGGCTACCCAGGCCGTGAAATTGTGGCGGAAGCACAGGTAGGCGGGATTGATGCCATTCTCAAAGGACGTTTCTACCTGGTTGATAATCGACTCTACCAGACCCTGGTGATTGGGCAGCAAGATGCAGTAGACGAGGAGGATATTGATTATTTCCTCGACTCATTTAGCTTGAACCAGTAATCAGTCACCCCATTTGTTCGGTCAACACAGTCGCGCATGCCCATGGGCATGCGCGACTGTGTTTGATGGATGCTTGTTTGATGGACGCGTGCAGTTAGAAATCCATACCGCCCATGCCACCCATGCCACCCATACCACCCATGCCATCCATGCCGCCGGGCATAGCGGGTTGTGCTTCGGGGATATCGGTGATGAGCGCCTCGGTGGTGAGAATCATTGACGCAATGCTGACGGCGTTCTGCACAGCGCTGCGGGTTACCTTGGCCGGGTCGATAATGCCTTGCTCGACCAGGTTGACAAACTGACCGCTCAGCACATTGTAGCCGTAGTGTTTGTCGCCGGTTTCGCGCTGATGGCGGCGAATAGCATCAACAATCACGGCGCCATCTTCGCCAGCATTCTGGGCCAGGGTGCGTAGGGGTTCCTCAAGCGCACGGCGCAGAATCTGCACGCCCAAGCGCTCATCATCGTTGGTCGGGGTGACCTGATCGAGTGCGCCAATCGCATTGATCAGCGAGATACCGCCGCCCGGCACAATGCCCTCCTCGACGGCGGCGCGGGTGGCACTCAAGGCATCTTCCACGCGGTGTTTCTTTTCTTTCAACTCTGGTTCGGTCGCAGCGCCAACCTTAATGACGGCAACCCCACCGGCGAGTTTGGCTAATCGCTCTTGCAGTTTTTCGCGATCATAGTCGCTGGTCGAGGTTTCAATCTGCGAGCGAATCTGGTTGATCCGGGCATGAATCGCCGCTTCATCGCCGCGTCCTTCAATAAAGGTCGTTTCATCTTTGGTCGCAATCACACGACGTGCGCGGCCCAGGTCCTCAATCGTCACGCTGTCGAGTTTGCGCCCGACCTCTTCGCTAATCACGGTGCCACCGGTCAGAATAGCGATATCTTGCAGCATGGCTTTGCGGCGGTCGCCAAAACCAGGCGCTTTAATCGCCAGCGGGTTAATGGTGCCACGCAGCTTATTGACCACCAGGGTTGCCAGCGCTTCACCGTCAACATCTTCGGCCAGGATCACCAGGTTGCGGGTCGTCTGCAACACCCGTTCCAGGGTGGGCACCAGCTCTTGAATGCTGCTGATCTTTTATCGGTAATGAGAATAAAGGGGTCCTCAAATTCAGCGGTTTGTTGTTCGCTATTGGTCATAAAATAGCCTGAAATATACCCCCGATCAATCTGCATTCCCTCGGTGTATTCTTTTTCAAACGCAATACCTTTGCTCTCTTCAACCGTAATCACACCATCTTTGCCCGCTTTTTCCATCACTTCAGCAATCAGGTCGCCAATTTCGGTGTCAGCGGCGCTAATGCTGGCAACATGGGCAATATCGGCACGGTCGCCCACCGGGGTTGCGCTCTGGCGAATAGCTTCGACCACGGCATTACAGCCGGCGGCCAGGCCGCGCTTGAGCATCATCGGGTTGGCGCCGGCGGCTACCACTTTCAGCCCCTCATGCACAATCGCCTGGGCCAGCACAGTCGCCGTGGTGGTACCATCGCCAGCGACATCGTTAGTACGGGTGGCGGCCTCTTTAAGCAATTGGGCGCCCATATTCTCAAACGGGTCTTTCAGTTCAATTTCTTTGGCAACGGTCACCCCATCGTGGGTAATGGTGGGTGAGCCAAACTTCCGATCAATCGCAACATTGCGTCCACGCGGGCCAAGGGTCGTTTTAACGGCATTCGCCACGGTATCGACCCCGCGTTTCAACGCCTGACGCGCCTCCTGGTCAAACTGCAACTGCTTTGGCATAACGGTTCCCTCCTATGGTCTATGGTTGCGCATAACACATCCTGCGCATGATGCTGGTTATTCCTGAACAATCCCGAGAACATCGCGTTCAGCGAGGATCAAATACTCTTCGTCATCGATTTTAAATTCGGTGCCGCCATATTTGGCAAAGAGCACCCGATTGCCTACCTGTATTTCCATCGGCACCAAACGGCCCTGGTCGTCACGCTGACCGGGACCAACCGCCAGCACGACCCCTTCCTGGGGACGCTCTTTGGTCGCGGTGTCGGGGAGATAGATGCCCCCTTTGGTCTTTTCTTCCTGCTGTGTAGGTTTGACCACGACACGATCACCCAGTGGTTTTACCCGAAAATCGCTATCTGCCATGCTTGCACCTCCTGATACTCACATACTGAACTGCTTGCTGGTATTAGCACTCATTTCGTATGAGTGCTAATACTGGTATAGTACCGAACGGCTGCCAGTTTGTCAAGCACCGAACAAATACCAGACAGACCAATTTGCGTTCTGTTTGCCGGTTTTGGTCTGCTATCATACAGCCATTCGCGGTGATCACTGGTATGCGCTTTGATCGAACACGGATCGCCTGCTTTGTAGGGTCGCAGCGCGGGGACCCTTACAAAGCAGGCTACAAGCCGCAGCTACGTTTCATATCGATGAACCGAATTTGCTATCACCCACACCACACAATCATCACAGCTCTTTCAGCATGGCGCTATTCCGCCCTAACCCCCGGTTTGCTACCATGGATAAAAGAGAGTTGACCAGATGAAACACCTCCGGAAAGGAGAAGTACCATGCAAGTTATCCCACTTTCGCTCACCAGTTCACACCATACATCGCTGGTGGTATCGCTGGTGGTGCAGAGCATGCTCGATTACGGTGATATTGACCATGATGCTCGCCTGCTGGCGTGGTACCAGCGTCAGGGAGCATGGGCAGTTGCAGTGAATCAGCAACGGCTGATCACAGGGATTGTTGCGGTAGTGAAACTGAGTGATATGGACCGTGATGCGCTCTTCTGGCTGGAAGTGCGACCAGATTATCGCCAGCGGGGGTACGGTCGCGCTCTGCTCAACTGGGCCAACCAGCACGCCCGTCAGCCGCTGGTAATCCGCAGTGTCGTGGGCGCATACCCCTTTTATGAGCGACTGTGCGCCTGAATGCACCATCCATCACGCTGGCGCTGTTTCGCTAACCACCGCGTGGAGCGGCGCCAGGGCGGCGCAACAGGCAGCCACCTGCTGTTGTGGCAGCAGCACGGTGAGCGTGACAGTCACCGCAAAAACTTCATCGATGATAGTGGCCTGGTGCGCGTCGAGCACCTGCCGCGCCCGCTGATATTGGGCATACGCCACCTCGATCACCAGCTGCTGTTGGACAATCCGTTCGGTGCGGGGTAATACCTCAAGCACGGCCCTCGTGGCATCACCATAGGCATGCACCAGCCCGCCCGTTCCCAGCAGCGTGCCACCAAAAAAGCGCGTCACCACGACGGTTACATCGCCCAGACCGCTGCCTCGCACAATTGCCAGCATGGGCCGCCCGGCGGTACCGGGTGGCTCGCCATCGTCGCTCATGCCTTCGGTGACGCTGGCGCCATAGCCCACCACATAGGCATAGGCATGATGCCGCGCCCCGGCAAAGAGCTGGCGCATCTCGTCAATAAAGGCGCGGGCCGCTTCGACCGATGGGGTGCAGGCGGCACTGCCAATAAAGCGCGAATTGACCACCCTGATTTCGGCACGGGCCGGCGCCGCTGGAATGGGGTATGGCTCAAGCATCGATCCTGCTCTCCCCATTAGCGCTGAACCACGGGCAGAAAGATCTGGCGCAATGGCACTTCGTTGAGCCGTAATAGCTGCAGGCCGCCGTTATAATCGGCAACATAGGCGATATCGCGACCACGGTGATATGGTGCGCCGATCCGGGTGTATCATAGCGGCTTAGGGGCAAGCGACGCGGTGCAGCCGGGTCGGTGATATCGAGAATCTGCACACCATCGGCGCCAGCGGCCAGATAGACCAGGTTGCCGCTGCGCTCCAGGCCATAGGCCGTGCCCGGCGGTATAATCTCAAACCGGCTGAGCAGCGTGGGGCTGAGCGGGTCGCTGGTATCCAATATGTGGAGACTGCCGCCAATGCCGGCATCGGCGACCAGGGCCAGCCCCGCACCAGCATCAATATCCTGGAAGTAGACCGCATCAGGCGGCCTATACTGACTGAACAGCGTTGGTGTCATCGGCTCGGCTACATCCAGTACGACCACCCCGCTCAGGTCGGCGGTATAGGCCAGCTGGGCGGCAATATCAACGCCGAGCGCTGTGCCTGGTGTTGCAATCTGGCTGATGACGGTGGGAGAGACCGGTGGGCCGGGCACGTTCAGCGGTAGCACCAGCTCAAGCAGCAGTTGTTCATCGATTGGCAAGGTGCCATCGATTGGCAAGGTGCCATCACCTGGGATGCTGGCATTCACCGGCGTACTACGATTGATGGGCAGGGTGCTGCTGAATGGCAGGCTGGTATTGACCGCGAAGGGCGTGCTGCCGTTAGCAAGCAATGTACCACGCACCGCAACATTTCCCTGGAGCTGCAACTGCGGTGATACAGTAGCAGTGGCATCAACCGTTCTGGTGGGACTCAGATCGATGGTTGCTGCAATCGCGGCGTCGCCCTCAACCCGCACCATGCCATCCATACCGAGCGTGCCGCTCACCGTGCTGGTGGGCGTGGTGGGCAGGGTCTGGTCAATCTCAACGGTTGTACTGGTGGGCAAAGTCACCCTCGCCGGCAGCGTACCATCAATGCTGACGGTACCGCTCGCGGGCAACGTCGGGCTGATCGGCAGGGTGCCCGTGATCGGCAACTCGCCACTGATGGGGAACGTCAGCGAAAGCGCCAGTTCGGTGGAGAGCACCGATGTTGGGGTGATGATATCGCCCATATCGATGACATAGAGGCCGGCGTTGCCGGCCGGTACATACGCCAGGTTGCGGCCGACATCCACCTGCACGGCCGATGCGGAGCCTTGCAACGACAGGCTGGCCCGCACGGTGGGGCTGATCGGCGTGGCAAAGCTCACCACCTGGAAGCCGCCGCGGCCGCTGGCAACCAGTGCCTGCTCGCCTACGACATCCAGCCCAAGCGCGCTGCCGCCAGTTTGCAGACTGCCCAGCAGGGTTGGGCGAGCGGGTGTCTGCACATCAAGCGCATGGACGCCGCTGCGACCAGCCGCAACATAGGCGCGGTTGCCCGTGACCTGCACTTCTTCCACTTCGGCCAGCGTGGGGACGTTGGCGACGATGGTCGGACTGACTGGCGTTTGCGTCGTTATGAGCTGGATACCGGCAAAACCATCGGCCAGATAAACCCGCTCACCGTCCACGGCAACATCCATGGCATGGCCGCCGCTGATCAGGTTGCTTACCTGCCGTGGCCGGTCCGGGTTGCGCATATCCAGCACAAACAGCCCGTTGGCGCCGGCCGCCACATAGCCCTGGTTGCCGTCGAGCGTCAGCGCCAGCGCATTGCCCAGCCCGCCGCTCTGCGCAACCACCGTTGGGCTTACGACATCGCTGATATCGATCACATCCAGCGTATCGCGGCCGGTGGCAACATAGGCGCGGTCGTCCTGCACCTGTACATCGGGGGCAAACGTTGTAGTGCGGGCACTACCCTCAAGCACGGGGTTCGCTGGATCACTGAGATTGACGATCTGCAAGCGCCCCTCAATCCCGGTGGTTGCTGCGGCATAGGCCCGATTGCCGACAACCGCCACCGCCGAAAACGAGTCCTGTGGCGCAACGGTGGTACGTAACAGTGGCTGGACAGGGTTGCTCACATCGAGGATGAGCAGGCCGCCCTGAGCGCCGCCGGTAGCAACATAGGCGCGGTCATCCTCGACTGCGATATCCAGGGCGGCGCCGGCCGTGGTGAATGTGCTTTGCAGCAGCGGCTGGTTCGGGTCGCTGACATCGATAATCGCCAGACCGGCACTGCCTAGCGCAGCATACACGGTGCTCCCCACGACTGCGAGCTGTTGTACATGGTCGTCCAGCAGCAACCGGCCAAGCAATGTGAGCTGCTCCGGCGCGGTACGCTGATAGATTGCCAGGGCGCCACCCTGACCGGCATAGAGCCGTGATTCTTGCATCACCAGGGCATCGATGCTGCCGCCAAGGCTGGCCACTGGTTCAAACCGTAGGGTTGTTGGTGGCTGTTGCTGCGCTTCAACCGGTGGCAGCAGCAACAGCGTGATACTGACTAATCCTATGAGACTGGTAAGCAGCGATACACGAATGATCGTGGTCAACATGGCTGTTCCTCCGCCGGGCATGAGCGTAGAGAAGAGAGCATGGTGCTACCCGCTCTTGCTGCGATCAGTATACCATGTTCTCACGGTAGCGGAGGCACAAAGCGATGGCGCGATGGCGCGATGGCGCGATGGCGCGTTGGAGCGCAATGGGCGCTCAGATCGTTTTGCGCTTTGCGCTTCAACGCTTAGACTGGTATACTAACCCCTATTGATTTCTTTTCGGTTATTGGAAAGCCGAGAAAGTAGATAGATACACATGACCCAATTGAAAAACTTACGTCGTTTTCTCAATCCGTTGCGCTATCTGGTGAGCGGCGGGTTGTTACTGTATCTGGTCTGGCATGCGACCCCATGGCTATCTGGGCGGTCTGGAAAGATGCCAACCTGTGGTGGTTTGCCCTGGCCCTGGTGCTGCAATTTGTAGGTATTGCGCTCAGCGCCGCCAAATGGGGCGTTCTTTTGCGCAGCCGCGGCTACCACCAGCCGTTTCGCTGGCTGCTCAGTGCCTATCTGGTCGGCCAGTTTGCCAACAATTTTTTGCCCACCACCGTGGGTGGCGATGCCCTGCGCACCATGCAATTGGGGCGGCGCATTGGCAGCTATAGCCGCTCAGCAGCATCGATCTTCGTCGAACGGCTGACCGGCTTTCTGGCGCTCAGCCTCATTGCCAATGTGGCGCTCGCGCTCACCATTGATGCCTTTACCGGCGTGCAGTTGGTCACCAGTTCAACCCTGCATCTGCTCACAATTGGCTTTTCGCTGCTGGCAGTAATCGCCGCAATCGGCTGTTTTGTCGCTCCCTGGGTTGAGCAGAAGATTGGGCGCTATCTGCCGGGGTTGCTCCAACGCCCCATGCACCGCATTGCCAACGCGCTGAGTGATTTTTTCCCGCAGGGCCAATCGCTGGCGCTCGTGATCTGGATGTCGCTGCTCTTCCAGTCGCTGTGGATTGTGATCCACATGGTCTGCGGTCAAGCGCTCAACATCGATGCGCCACTGCTAATCTATGCCGTAATGGCGCCAATTACGGATATCCTGGGTTTAGCACCGATCTTCGTCAACAACCTGGGAGCGCGTGAATTTGTCTTCACGACCTATCTCACGCAGGTGGGGGTTGAGCCAGCCAGCGCCATTGCCCTGGCCATGATGATCTTTGCGGTGCGCCTGGCGGTTAGTCTGGTAGGCGGGCTGATTGTGCTGTTTGGCGGCGCCGATCTTCACGTGACCCAGCCCGGCAGCCAGGATGCCGTCTCCAGCGAGTCATAGGCCATCGCGCCAACGTCTCTTGCCATGCACAGCGCCAGATCACCCATCAGCCAGCGGAGCGGCCTGCTGTTGGTCATCGTCTGGCTGCTGGCGCTGTGGCCACGGGTTAGCAGCCCACATGCCTTCATCAGCGTAGATGAGGCATACCACTGGTTTGACCGGGTTAAGCGCTTCCACGAGGCGCTGCAGCAGGGTGATTTTGCCGCGACCAACCTGATCGGCCATCCTGGCGTCACCACCCTCTGGCTGGGTGCGGCTGGTCGTTCCATCTATCAGACGCTGGTGAGCGCGGGCTGGTTTGACCCAACCGATGTGGGCGTGCAATGGGTCTGGCTGCGTTTGCCCATCGCCCTGATCACCGCCCTGTGTGTGGTGCTGGCCTATCCCTGCTCCGTCGTCTGGCCGGTGGCCGAGCCGCCCTGCTGGCTGTGCTGCTCTGGGCCACCGACCCCTTTCTGGTCGCCTTTAGTCGAATTGTGCATGTTGATGCATTGCTCACATCGTTTATGACGCTCTCCCTGCTGTCGGCCCTGCTGGCTTTTCGCACGCTTGACCCGCCCGCGGCAGCACCCGAAGCGCTCACCAGACAAACCCCGCCCGCCCTCGACTGGCCCATGCTGGTGGTATCGGCGGTGGCTGGGGGGCTGGCCCTGCTCACCAAATCGCCCGCAATTCTGCTGCTGCCAATGATTGGCGTGCTGGCCCTGTTTGCGATGATCCAGCTCTGGCCGGCTATCAGCCATTTTCGGCAACTGGCGTTGATCAGCAGTTCCGTGCTCATCTGGCTGAGTATCGCCGCAGTGCTCTGGCTGGCGCTCTGGCCGGCCGCCTGGGTCGATCCAGCGGGAGCTCTGGCGCGTGTGGTCATGCAAGCGCAGTATGAAGGCGGCTCGCCCCATGGCTGGGGCAATTTTTTTCTGGGCCAGCCGGTCAATGATCCTGGACCGCTCTTTTACCCGGTCGCGCTGGCATTTCGGCTCACCCCATGGGCCAGCGTGGGCCTGCTGGCGGCGCTGGTTGCTACGCTCTGGCGGCGCCCCAAAGATAGACAGCGGCGCTTGCTCTTCGTTCTGGTCGGGTATGTCGGCTGCTTTCTGCTGGTGTTTACGATGGCGCCCAAAAAGTTTGATCGCTATCTGCTGCCGATTGTGCCATCGTTGCAGATAATCGCAGCCATCGGTCTGGTGGTAGCCTGGCGCTGGGCAGCCCGGCGCTGGTCGCTGCGCCCAGCGCACCAGCTCATGCTCACCGGGGTCGGCACGGCCGTGCTGCTGCTGAACCTGGCATGTTACCATCCCTATGCCATGGCCTACTACAACCCGCTGCTGGGGGGCGGCTCGGCTGCCGCGAACGTCATACCGGTGGGCTGGGGTGAGGGGCTGGATCAGGCCGGAGCCTTCTTGCAGCAGCAGTTTAATGGCTGTGATTATCCCGTAGCCACATGGTTTGTGCCCGTGTTGCAGCCATATAGCTGCACGCCGGTCGTGCCGCTCGATTGGGCCAGCGAGCCTGGCCGGGTGGATTATGCCGTGCTGTACATCGATCAACTCCAGCGCAATAACCGCGCCGAGATAACCCATCAATTGTCCGCAACCCAACCGCCGTTGCACCGTGTCGTGATTCATGGGATCCCCTATGCGCTGATCTACCAGCTCCCGCCGACGGCCAACCCGCCGCCACCGGTCGATTTCGGTTCACTCGTGCGGCTGTATGATTATGCGGTGGATGACTCGATGTTGCGCTCTGACGGGGTGATCACGGTGACAACACACTGGCAAGCACGCAACCAGATCGAGCGAGATTACTTGATGTTTGTGCATGTGCTGGATGCTCAAGGTGAACGGCTTGGCGGGGTGGATGTGCCACCCGGTGGCCCACGAGCGCCAACCAGGGTGTGGCTACCCTGGCAATATAGCAGCTGGTTCCACCCGGTGCCGTTGCCAAACGAGCTGCCGGGCTGGCGATTATTGGCTCTCCCTGGGCCTGTACGACGCGGAGAGCGGGCAACGCTTGCCACCGGCTGCGCCTGCCCCGGCCCATGCGCCGGACGATGGTGGCAATACGCTCTTTCTGCCATTGCATGTGCCTTAATGCAATGTTCGGTCTGGACAAATGGGGCACGCTGTGCTACAATCACAATGGGATATTGTGCTGATAATGCGCCGCCGCTGGCAGGCTGAACCCTGCTAGAGGAACTTCCCGACTCCTCGCCCACTACCACGGTAGTGGAAGGCTACCCCGCGAAACCGTAAGTGGGGGCACGCAGGGCGTAAGCGCTGTGTGACGCAAGCCGGCAACAGAGAGCAGTCCCGCCCGCCCTTCGGGGTGCTGGTAAGGGGTGAAAGGGTAGTGTAAGAGACTACCGGCGTCGTCAGTAATGGCGGCGGCCAGGCGACTGCGCTGGCCGATGGGGAGCAAGGTGCGTGGGGCGGGCTTATTGGTGGGAGCCTCTGGCGTTTGGACCACCTCGTTCGCTCGCATCGCCGCCGCAACGGTGAGGCCGGGTAACACCCGGCAGGCCATGCGCGGCCTCTGCCTGGCAGAGAGAGAGATGGCGGCTTAGAACAGAATCGGGGGTACCGTTATCAGCACACCCGACTATACCTATGATGGTTGCTGCTCTGATGGCTCACTGGTGGGGGGCGTTGCCTGTTTGGGCATTTGCTGTTGCTGGCGTTGCTGCTGGCGCTTGCGCTTTTTGCGCTTGTGGCTGGTGGAGAGATGATCGGGAATGGTATGCATAAGATCGCTCACGATTGCCCCAACCAGCACGAGTCCCAGTTCAATGGGGTAATCTTGCACCAGATGCAGGCAGCCGGCAACCAGACGATTGCCAACATCCGGCAGCACGAGCATGGCGGGTACCAGCATGAGGGCCAGCAACAATGCGAGATAGCCCAGCCGAATAAGTGCGGATAGCCCGGAGTGCGAAGCCCAGTGACGATGGGGTACCAGACGCCGATAGGGCCACCAGATGAAACCCAGACAGCCCCAGCGCCGCTGCATAGCTTTGGAGATATCCAGGTCGGGACTGAGCCAGTAGGAGCAGAACAGATGGGTGATGACTAGCGCTGATGCTCCGGTGGCGGCGCGTATGGGGGTGGTGCCGCTTGCCAGGAGCAGACCGGTGGTGAGCGGTAGCAGCACGGCACCGCTTACCAGGGCAATCTGGTCGTGGGTTCGGGCAAGAGGCATGGGCTATGCTGCTGCCTTCGGTCTGTTACTCATCGGCTGCCATCGATCCGGAGCGCTCAAGAATGCCTTGCAACAACTGCTGACGCTGGGCGTCACGCGATGTCTGAGCTGTCTGATCGCTGCTCCGGCCCGGCCCACTCTGCGTATTCACGGCTGGTCTCGGTGGGTTGCTCTGGGCCGTAAGCTGGGGCAGCAGTTGGGCCATCACCAGCGTTGAGAGTGTGGATGCATCACTGCCATCGGTTTTGATAATAACCGGACGTGGCGCCTGGCGCACCAGGCTTTCGGCCACCTGGACCCGTCGGGTTGCCAGTTCATACTGGAGGATGGCCCAGTTATCTTTGTAGGCTTTGCCCAGATGACGCAGAGCTTTGGCCTCGTTTTCGGCGGCTTTGAGCATGGAGCGACCCTGTGTTTCGACCTCGAGGCGAACTTTCTGGGCTTCGGTCTCGCGCTCTTGCAGCAGGCGGGCCACATCTTCGCGGGCTTTGTTGCTGGCTGCACGTACCTGCACGAGTCGCGCGTCACGTTCTTTCTTCAGGCGTTCGATTTCAATCTGCAGTGAATCAATCCGTTGTTTGCGGATCAGCTCCCACTCACGTTCATAGGCCGAAAGTTCTTTGGCGACACGTTCACGTGTGGCGAGATGCTGCTGATATTGGTCGGGTAGCTGCACATCCGGAATGTTGGCGCCGATCACTATGACGCCATAGCGGCGGAGCAGCCGGTTGAGCGTTGTTTGCATATCGCCCACATCACCACCACGGAGATCATACGCCTTTTCGGTTTGCACCATACGGCTGCGTTGACGTATCGCATCTTGCACTGCGCTGCTCAATACCACATCAAAATTACTGGCGCCAATGTTGCGGACAAAGGCGACCGGGTCGTCGATGCGAAATTTCAGAAAGAACTCGATGGATTTAAGCGGCACATTATCGCGGGTAGGGCAGGCCAGCACAGGCGCGGTGTAGGGTATTTCGGTCGAGGTGTCGACCACAAACTCAACGCGCTGCCAGGGCCAGTAGAGATGATGCCGCCCTGGATCGAGGGTACCGGTGATCTTACCAAAATTCGAGATAATACCGGTGGTGCCTTGCTCAATCTCAACAATCGAGCCTGTCCACAGCGAGACGAGGGC
>JAAURD010000121.1 GCA_012034075.1 Chloroflexaceae bacterium
AGGCCACAAAATACTGCCATTCGACCCGACCCTGTCCTTGCGGATGAGCTATTTCCAGGGCCTGTTCCTTCAGTTCATACCTGGTCGGCAAAAAGAGGGGATTGCTCTCTCCACCAGCTGCCCGAAACGTGCTATACACCCCATGGACAATATACAAGAGGAACGGTATCCAACCAGCCAGCAGAAAGATAGGCTGCCCTTCAAACAACGCAAACGCCGTCAGGCCAGCACAGGTAATCGCAGAAAAAAAGAAGGTCAACCGCTGAAAATGGCGGCTGATAGCAATGCGGATAAACTGATTTTTCGCTAATGTAGACTCAATAACCATGCTCTATCCTGAATATGTGTGTCAATTCTTTGGTATTGGGTAAGCGTGTCCTCTGGTGCCTTGGTATCGAAAACAAACGTACATGCCAGAAAAATCTACGTATGGTCAGCAAACCAATATCCGTCATCTCGTGCATAATCCGGACTCTCCTGCACCACGCGGACAATACTGGTCAGATCAAACCGGCGATCCTCACCACTTAAACAGATTCCCGCTGAAAGAATATCCATTTGACGATTGACCAGTGTGACAGAGCGCTGGGCATCACGTTCCCAGGTCACTACCAGCCCCTGATCCGTCTGCGTATAGCCGAGCAGTTGCGCCCCCCCAACGGCCAGCGCGTGGCGCAGGCGCTGCTCCATCTGGCGAGCTTCGTTTATGGTGCTCTGGGCCTCCCAGAGTGCCTCAGCCGTGGCATACGTCCCACGCATGCGATTCAAACACAGCTGATACGCTGCCTGTTCTCCTGCCCCCAGACCGGCCACAATCCCCGGTAGCTCACGCTCTTCGGCCAGCGCTGCTCGCAGTGTTTCAGCTACTGTCGGGTCAGCCCGTCGGTCGTGATCATCATACCAGATCGTGTTTCCCTCGACTCGGCCAACCACCCGCTCAAATGGCTGTCCCTGTTCCACCAACTGCACGGCCATTGGCAACACAAGTGTAAACCGCTGCGCTGCATCAGACAGATTATACGGTAACGCCAGCCATGCCTGATCATCCATCGGCTCGATCAGCACCAGCCGCAACGCCGGCCACGCTACCAGATAGTCACCACGTTGCCAGGGGAGTGCCGGCTCCTCCGCCGTCGCGCGACGCTGATCCACAATGCGGCAAACCCACCAGCCCGGTGACTGATTATCAACCTGCAATTGATAGATCAGGCCCTGCAAACGCAGCCGTGCTCGCCCCCCGCGCAAGAGCGGCGCCAGAAACAACTGGCCTGACAATGCTGCTTCAGCCTGACTCAAACGTTGGATCAGATCAAGGGTTGTCAACTGACGACGAGCCACCAGAACGCTCCCATTCACTCAACATCCTGCCGGTTCATTGTACCATATGCTGGCTGCTCACCCGAAGGAGTCTGTTTAGCTACGAAGCGTTATCATACCAAATTCGGTTCATCGATATGAAAAATAGGTGCGGCTTGCAGCCTGCTTTGTAGGGTCGCAGCGCGCTGCGACCCTACAAAGCAGGCGCTCCTCGTTCGATTAAAGCGCATACCAGTGATCACCCGAATTTGATATCAGATGACGAAAAGCATGAGTGATGCTTGATCAACATGACTTGTTGTGCTACTGGACAGTGAACCCAAAGTACGGTATAGTGAAGAATAGCATGCGGGGCTGTAGCTCAGATGGATAGAGCAGCAACCTTCTAAGTTGTTGGTCGTGCGTTCGAATCGTACCAGCCCCGCCAGATAACCAGGCACGTCCTTGGCCCACCCATTCTTGCACTGTCCCGCACGAGATCACTGCTAGGACAGGCGAATGTATTTCTTCCTATGCAATTGGTAAGGTACAAGACGTTCCACCTGATGGCAATTCACCGACCACGCTCACCAGGGTCTGATCAGCTGTGGAGCAGCTTCGCAGCGGTCATCGGTCAGGTGGATAGCCACACACACGGCGTTTCGTCGTTGTGTTTTCTGCCGGGGTCCAAGCACGCTGCTACTAACAGCGCCTGGCCCAACCGGGTATCCTTCGTCTCAGGAGGTGCCTTTCAGAACTAGTCGGTTCACTGCGTGTTTACGAGCCCCAAAGTGAAACGACAAACAGACCCCCCACCATGTTAGGGTTCTAAGCTGCTAACATGATGAGGGGTCTGTTATTTACTGTAACATCTCCATCTTCAATTTCTTTGAATAATTCAAGTGGGCGAACATTCAGCGCAGCGGCAACCCGCTCTATTACTGGCATATCAACCCGTTCATTTTCGCCCAGAGCAAGTGCTCGTGCTGTAGCAACAGCAATACTCGCTCTATCTGCTAAATCACGAGTGCTGATGCCTCGTTCTCGTAGTATCTCTCCAATGCGTAATCTCAACTGAATCACAGTGCCCTCCTTTCCTGTTCATAATTTTAAGCATAACACAGCAAGTTAAACTTGTCAATCAAAAAAACAAATAATACAAGTTTAACTAGTTATGATATACTCATGACAACACAGAACCCCAATACGAAGGGGTAACGAACCAAAAAGGAGCACACACATGGCACGCCAATTTCACTATAGTAGCGTAGCACGCCCGAATCGATATCTCGTGGCCTTGTGCCTGCGTCAGTGTAAGCACCCGTCGTGGCAGGACATCACCCAATGCTGCTAAGTCAGGACTTTCGCTTAATCCATGTATCTGGTATACTCATGGTATGATAACCAAACAACAATACGTTGCATAGTTGCTGGCAACGCCGATCAACGACACCTGTATGACTATGGCAGACCACTGGGTCGCACCTTTTACACGGCGGTTAAGCGCAATCGACGGGTTCGTAGAACAAAAGGAGAGGGATACATTGGGTTGGACGACATCGACTGGACCGCTGAACGCCGAAAATATGGCGTGATGGTGCGGTTGCAACGCGTTCCCGTTCCAGTGCGCTTGTTCAAGCTCGTCGCCACGAACGGCGACAGTGACTGGGTTATCACCAATGACCTTGATTCGACCATCACGGCACATGTCGCTCAAAACGCGAACGACGTGCGTTGGGAGAGCGAGGAACGGCATCGCGGACGGAAGCAACTGACGGGAATCGCCACGTGTCAATGCCGCATCGGACGGTCGCAACGCAATCATCTGGCCTGTTGTTATCATGCATGGCGCTCATTGAAAGTGAAAGCGATAGAACTGGGAAAAACGCTGTATCAGGTGCGAGCTGATGTGTTTCGTAACTATTTGCGAGCTGAGCTACGTAATCCACGTCTCTGTGCAATGTAAGTCTGTCAAGCGAAAGTTCTGTCAAATGTGAGTAAGGCGTACTTTCGAGTACATTTGAATACGTAGAAAGGAGAAGCATACAATGTGGAGACATGGAGACGTTCTGATTGCACCTGTTTCGGCCATTCCAGAAGCTGCGGTCAAGCGCAAATCGGCCATATTAGCTTATGGTGAAGTGACAGGCCATAGCCATCGCATTGCGGAACCGCACGCTGCTGAGTGTTGGGACCATGAGGGCATCATCTACATGCGCATTGTGACTGACACGGCCACGGTCGTGCATGAAGAGCATCAGCCCATTACCCTGCCCCGTGGCATCTATCGGGTCTGGCAACAGCGCGAATACACCCCTCAGGAGATACGGCGTGTCGTTGACTGAGTACAAACCATGGTGACTCCTCGTTTCTGTCTGATAGCCGGGGGATGCAACATCCATTGTGCGTCCCCGCTCTGATGAACTGTTTGTATCTTGACGATAAGGGGTTGGATGATAGCGCGATTTTTTCAACGGCATCAAGAAGAAGCAAACAGCAAGATTGATACTACTCAGGTGCTTACTCCTGAGCAGGCGCGACGGCTGATTGAGCAGGGCACTGCACCCGTTGGTTTGCAGGTGCAGGGTCGCCTGGGCTTTAGAAAAGAGTGCCATCAGCTTGATCTGCCGGCGAACCTGACGGTTACCAGTTTGGATTTGCACGGCCTGAGCAGTATCAGCTTGCTCCCGCCCGGTCTCACCTGTTATGATCTGGATGCCAGCGGTACTGCCCTGCGCTCATTGCCCACCAGCCTACGGGTGGAGTTTCGGCTCGACTTGAGCAACTGTATGCAGTTGGCGACACTGGGTACCGGGCTGAAGGTCGGCTCGCTGATTCTGCGCAATTGCACTGCGCTGACCGCTCTACCAGAGGGGCTGGATGTCTATTTTCTCGATATCACCGGTTGTACCAGCCTGACCGACTGGCCGCAAGAGGCATCGATTCGGATTGGTCGGCTCACGGCGCGTGGCTGTATTCAGTTGCATAGGTTGCCCCCCTGGTTGACCAATGTGTCCCAACTTGATCTGCGTGACTGTATCAGCTTGAGTGAACTGCCCGAAACCCTCTGCATTACCTCATGGATTGAACTGGCAAATACACGCATTACCCGTTTGCCCAAAGCCTCAGAGGGGGTGCAGATTCGCTGGAAAGGCGTGCCGATTGATGAACGGATTGCCTTTCAGCCAGAGACTATCACCGCCGATGAGGTGCTACGCCAATCGAATGTTGAACGGCGGCGGGTGCTGCTCGAACGGATGGGCTATGACAGCTTTCTCAGCCAGGCGAATGCCCAGATAATCGACACCGATGAAGATCCCGGTGGTGAACGCCGGCTCTTGCTGGTGCCAATGAGCAACGATGAGGACTTGATGTGTCTGGCGGTCTACTGCCCCTCGACGGGGCGACAGTATGTGCTCCGCGTACCGCCAGGTATGAAAACGTGCCATCAGGCTGCCGCTTGGATTGCGGGCTATGACAACCCCAAAGACTACAAGCCGATGATCGAGACGTGATCCGGGCTACGTTCCAGGATACCCGAACCAAAGCAATCATAAAGCTGGAGCTGGGGCATATGCACATAGCCAATATGGCAGCCGCATGTTTGATTGGGACAGACACGTGGCTGAAGTGCCTGTTCCCACCCTTGCTGGTAGATATTGCCAATCGGTTCAGGCACAAAGTGGCAACGGCACACTGTCCCATCACCGGCGACCGCCACAACCGAATCGCCGCAGTGGCAAGCCAGCCCCTGGCTACGATGGTAGTGTAGATTGAAGTGAAATAATGGATCAATGCGGTTAAGAAGGACTATCTGATCGGCGGTATAGTAGTTGGGTATACGTTTGTACGCATTGACCCAGAGATAGATCGGTAATGGAAGTATTCGACGCATCGTTTCAATCTCATCCAGATGCTCTTGCATACCAACCATGCCCACGCTCAAGCGTACACGATGCTGTACCAGTTCGGTGCAATGGGCAAGAAAGCGTTCGCGGCTTACCTGCGACGGGTGATAGGTGGCCCAGATGCCCAGGCGGTGCGTGACGCAGGTCGCGACCCAATCAAGCCGACAGGACAGATTGGTCTGGATAGCGACTTTGACGACGTGCGGCAGCTGTGTCAGGGCTGCTATTGCTTGCTGGTAGCGCCGATGGATCAATGCCTCGCCCCAGGGCGTAAAAAAGAGAGCGATGGTGTGCTGCTTTTGCGCGGCGACCCAGGCAACAAAACGCTCAAGTGCCTGTGCATCGTGGGCATGGGCAAGGCAGTCTTCACGCTGTTGGGCAAAGGGGCAATAACGACAGCCGTAGTTGCAGCTGGACAGCGGCCCCCGGTAGAGGATGGTCAGGTTCATCGTCGGGTGTACTCCTCAATCAAGGTTTGCACATGGGCAGAGGCGAGCCATGGCCCAATTGTATCGGAACGCTCGATACCGGCGGCGGTCAGATGCACATGCGACCGGGTTTGTGTTGCCAACCCATGGGCTACCAGTTCAGCTAATTGCGGCAGATCATCGAATACGTGACTGGTGAAGCGTCTGGCATAGGCGGTGAGCGATACGCCTTCGACCTTGAGCAGCGATTTGATGATATAGCGGCGGCGTTGTTCGGCGGCATCCAGCACAATGCCATAGTCGGCCAGTGCAAATGCCGGATCACTTCGGCCGATATAGTCAGCGAGAATCGCGCGTACCCCGGCGGCGCCAACCGCATACTCGCTGGCGTAGTGCAAGCCCTGCGTGTATGAGCGTGCGCCACAGCCCAGACCGATCATGCCATCCTCCTGGCAGCAGTAGGTTGGCCCGTTGCTCGCTGGTGCATGGGCTGCACGGAACATGCGCATGGACATCTGGGTGTAGCCGGCGGCTAGCAAGAGTTCCCGACCAGCGCGATAGAGCAGCAAGCGCTGATCATCCCACGACTGGCCCATATGCTCCAGGCCGGTCAGTGGGCGCACATAGAGCGGGTAGAGGTAGAGTTCTTCGGGCTGATACGCCAGTGCCTGCTGGAGGGTGGCCTGCCAACTGGCGAGTGTCTGCCCCGGTAGCCCATACATGAGATCAATATTCAGTGTTGTAAAGCCAGCATTGCGAATGGCAGCCAGTGCTCGCTCCACGTCGGTGGTATACTGCGAACGCCCAATTGCTCGAACTTCGGCCGCCTGAAAGCTCTGCACGCCGATGCTGATACGCTCAGCGCCGCGTGTACGCAATACCCGTAAGCGTTCGGCATCAGCGGTGCCCGGCGATGTCTCCACCGCTATCGGTATGGTCTGTGGCTCAACCCCAAAGAGGTCTTCAGCCAGATCAAAGAGACGCTCCAGGTTGGCGGGCGATAGATAGGTCGGCGTTCCGCCGCCCAGCGCCAACCGCGCTATCGACACCGGTCCGATAGCTGCGCGTACCTGGCGTGCCTGGCGTTCAAGGGCCATGAGATAGGCCGATACCAGCTCCTGGGACGGGTTGGCTGTGGTAAACAGATTGCAAAAGCCGCAACGCATTGCACAAAACGGAATATGCAGGTAGAGAAAGAGCGCCGTTGTTGGCTCATTGCGCCACAGCGTGCTCAGTGGTATCGGCGGGTTAAGTGGCCGATAGCTGGTTTTGTGCGGGTAAGCATAGCTATAGGAGAGATAGGGGGTCTGCTGAAGCATATTGGTAAGGGTGCTCATAATGTCAACCCTGGCAAACAAAACTCGGCATAGGGTACTGTCCACACCACCGGATGGGCTAGGCGATGACCGCTGTAGCCATCTTCGCCATAGGCCGTGCCATGGTCGGAGCAGAGGATTGCCAGCAGCGGGCCGCGATCCTGCAATGCAGCAAAGAGCGGTGGTAGGCAGCTATCCACATAACAAAGCGCGACTGCATGGGTCTCGATGGTATCCTCAGTAGCGCCGGGCACAAAGAGGCAGTTGGGCTGATGCAGCGCGGAGATATTGAGAAAGAGAAAGACGCGTTGGGCCCCGCCAATGCGCTCCAGTCGAGCGATAGCAAGCTGCACCTGGTTAGCAGTTGAATGTGGGTCAGTCACGCCCAGCGCCGGTGTCCAGTGGCTTTCGTGAAAGAGGTTGGGCAGCACACTGCTCAGCGGGTTCTGTTTGTTAAAAAAGCCGACACCACCAATACAGATGGTGTAGTAACCCTGGCTTGCCAGTCCGCTGACAATATCGGGCGCATCAAACACACACGTGTGTTCGCTGGTGGTCTCGCTACCCGTAAATTGCGCCGCAAACAGGCGGGGGTGCTGACCGGGGGCGACCGGTGTTGGTAGAAATCCAGCAAAGAAGGCATGATGGGCGGCATAGGTAAAGCTGCCCGGTGTATGGCGTGCCTGCCATTGCGCTTCAGGCAGCAGCGCCGCCAGGTTGGGGGTGCGCCCAGCAGCGAGCATGGCACAGGCAACGTCATACCGCAGCGTATCAAATGTGATAAAGAGGATATCGTGGCTGCCGACCAGAGCACGGGCATTGAGCATGACTATCTCCGTATGTTCAAACCGTGCATTGGCATCCGCATTCCAGGGTTATAGTGACCGGTGATAGCTGTCGGTGTACCCGGTTGCGTCGGACATGCAAGACCAGCAGGGTATATGGGTTGAAGACGACGACATCTTTTATGCCCTGGGCCAGATAAAATTGTGGCCCTATTTCCAGGTCTTTGGCTTCGTAGCCCTTGCTGATTACCTCGATCACAGCTTCGGGAATCAAGGTAATGGCCTCTTCTTCTTCATCTGGTTCGCGACAGAAGATCGCAATATCGGGCCGTTTGAGGGAGCCATCGGGAAAGGTGATGTACACATCCGCCGCATGAACGCAGTCACACGCAGATGATAGCGCTGATTCTGCTGCTGGCTCAAGAGAAGCGCGGATGCGATCAACCGCCCGCTGATGTTTGAGTACTGGCTGTGGTTCCCAGATGGGTAAGCCTGCGACCATTTCTAGCCGAATGCCGAGTTCATGGGCTTGCAATAATCGACGGTCCATGGGTTATGCTCACTCTCATCGACATATTCAGGCCGCCGCGCGAGTGGCAAGCCTGAGTTGATAGTTCACCATTGTTGACGATAGGTATGACCGCGCCCCGGCTCATGCAATGGCTCTCCATGTGATTTGAGCATTGCCACAATTTCGGCTTCATACGTATCCATACCGTGCCAGAGCATCCCCGGTAAGAGATCACCAAAGGCATTGCATTCTAGTATAACGTGCTGGTGGTAGCCTGGCAAGAGCAGTACATCCAATCCGGCATACAGACTGCCGGGAAAGAGTGTCATCACCTGTTGGCAATGCTGGCACAGCGCTTGCCATGCGGTTTCACCCATGCGCTGGCGTACTCTATCGATGTTGCCGCGCCGATTGAGCAGGTGCAGATTGGTCATCGGGGTGTTACTCAGACGTGGCACGACGTGGCAGACCTGTCCAGCGATCATGACCACGCGCAGATCAAAGGTCGCCCCATCGATACCAGCTTTGGGCAGCCACTGTTCCACATGCGCCCGATGCTGGCAGACCGCATCAATCAGGGTAGCTATCTCTGCCCGATCATGTAGGGTACGCAAGCGCCGCGTGTTAAAGAGGATGGGATAGCCTGCCGGGTCGTAGCTGATGGTATCAACCGTGGTGACTGCGCGATGCTGCTGCCCATTGGTGCGATAGGCAACGCTCCCGGATGCGCTGGAACCATGGGCTAGCTTGACAAAGACCTGGTGCCAGCCCATCTGTTGCATGGCAGCAAGCAAATCGGCATAGCCCTGGATTGGCCCAGGAGAGCGCGGTACCAGCATGCCTGCTTGCGCCAACCGGGCATGGCATTGACGTTTATCAAACATGTGTTCAATATCATTCGGTTGATTCATGCGCCGATGGGGCGGACACGCAGCAAGTTGTTGGGCTATCTCCTGGAGCAGGGCACAGTAGCCTAGGTACCACTGGCGTGGATACCAGACTGCACCACGATCATGGGCATGCTGTGCCAATACCTGGTTTAGCCAGTGAGCTGATGCATGGGCATATGCCAGCGTTTCCGGGTCGATGGCATCGACGCCGCGTTGCAGCAAGGCTATTTCTACCGCAAAGTTGCGCCCCGGTGTTTCGATACGCACGATATCACCGTCCTGCACAACATCACAAAGCGTGATATTGTGCGCGAGCAAGTCGGCATAGGCCACGATACGTGCCGGCGGGAGACCACAGCGGGCCAACGCTGCCTGAAACAGGGCTACGGGTCTGCTCTCCGGGTTGCCAATGATGATCCATGCTGGTTGACCCATACCATACGCAATCGGTTACTCGCTGACTGCCACAAAGCGCATTTCATCGCCATCATCAATGTCGGCTTCCATCTGCTCATCAAGATCGATAGTGATTCCCAGGCGCTGGCCCATCTCTGCAAGCTGTTTCATGACACCGGTTGAACAGAAGTGATGATGGAGATCAAGTTGTTCGAGATGCGCCAGCGCCGCGCTTTCAAGGAGGGCCGCGGCGCCCACATCGCCCAGTGTTCCTAGCGATAGGTCAAGCACGGTGATGCGTTGCAGCACCGGCGCCTGGGCAATCGCAAAGGCAATCTCATCGGCTATTTCGCTGTTGCGCAAGCCGAGGTAGCGCAAATTGGGGAATGGGTTCTGAAATAACAGCGGGGCGATATCATCAATGGTGGTGTTCGCGCCATATTCTTCATCACCGAGCCACAATTCCAGATGCTCTAGCGCTGGCAATGTTGCGGTGGTCACTTCTTGGAGCACACTTGCAGGCAGACCACCGCTCTCAATGATGAGCGATGTGAGCCGTTCATGGCGGACGCGACCGAGACTCAAACCATTGCCCCCGCGTAGACGTAGATGCTCAAGGTTGGGGTAGGCGGTAAAGAGACTTGATACATCGGTCTGCGTAATCCAGGAGATTTCATATTCTTCACGGATGATATCGCCCAGAAAGAGAGCAGTCAAGTGTGGTAGGCGGTCACGTGCGGCGACCAGTGCAGCAACTATTACATCCAATTCGTCCCAACTGCCAACGACAATGCCGGTCACCTGGTGTACCGCCGGGTCGTTGAGAAAGATCGCAAACTTATCTGTCCACTTGTAGAAGGTCTGTGATTCCTCATAGCCAAGGCGAATGGCATACACGACTTCGGCTGGATCAGGGCTGATGGTAGCAATGTCGGTTCCAATCTGCCAGTCAACCACTGGCTTTCCCGCAACGGTTGTGGCATGTTCTTCTATGGTCATGTGTCTTTCTCCTGTAATACCAATTGGCGTTCTGTTCTTATCCGTGTACGGTTCGCTCGTGCTCTTCCTTTGGCGTTCTGTTCTTATCCGTGTACGGTTCGCTCGTGCTCTTCCTTTTTTCGGCGGAACGCGATGAACCAGACGCAGTATACCACGTTGCTCGACATCTTTGCTGAGATCCCTGATCCACGCAAAGCGCGGGGACAACGCCCTGGGTACCTGTTCAGACCTGGGGGGAACGCATGTATGAGGGATACAGAGCGCCAGTCAGTATACCATTTCCAGCTTGCCGTTCTGCGTGCGCCAGCTACACGCAGGCACGCCGCATCAGATCAATTCATCCGGCGCAAGTGTCCGATCTGTCGGCATACTGTGCGCGAGGGTGACCATATTGTGCGCAGCCCTACCTTTGAGCGAAGTGGCGGTGTGTTTCATCAAGATATGACCCGCCATTTGCTCTGCTGGGATATCTGGAACCAGACCAGTTACACCGGAATACGGGATTATTGTGCCTTTACGTAGGCATCGCTGACCCCTGAAGAGCTACGGCCATTGTTGGCGGATCAGGAGGGCTGGGAACCCAGCGACCAGGATGGCAACCGATGGACTCGCTAGCAGCAGGTACAGCGATGCTGGCAGATGAACGCTACGCTCGCCAGCGCCTGATTGCGGACTGGCAGCAAGCGCCCTTGGCCGAGGCCACAGTGCTGGTGGCCGGCGCCGGCGCCTTGGGCAATGAAGTGATCAAAAACCTGGCCCTGGCAGGGGTGGGCCACCTGCTGCTGATCGATATGGACCACGTTGCAACTCTGGCGAATAGGCCGGTTGGAAGACCAGATGGATGCCTTCTGGCACCTCCACCCTGGCGCTGGTATGCCAACCAGCGTATATGTGCAATTTAAGTCTGTCAAGCGAAAGTCCTGATACTGAATGCAGCTATCTACCAAAGGTGTTATGACGACTGGACTCACCGATGCACAGCGGGAGACGCTACGGGCGTTGGGGGCGTTGGAGGGCGATACCTGCTAGCGAGAGCCATCATGAACACCTGGGTTGATAACGTGGGGAGCTATTTTTGAAACCTTTCAAAAATACCAACCCTGATGTGATCCTGGTGTAGCTTGATGAGATGCGTCGGGAATAAGGCATAGGACGGCGAATTTAGGGTACCCACATGATTCAAAAATAGCACCCCAACTGACAGCGGCTTCTAGCTGCATGCGGATGCTGCACGCATCCGCTCCGATGGTCCAATGGTGTACCGATTCGGTGCGGCTTGCAGCCTGCTTTGTAGGTCGCAGCACGCTGCGACTGTCTGGTGCGAACACGCGGTGGGAACACCGAAGCAGTCCCCACGCGAAGCCATTACGGGAGTGTCGGAGACGACCTGCCTATGACGCCCTGTAACCTGCGTGACAGTCACCCCATTCGTTTTCCGCGTTTCCGTGGCTTCCAGAGCCACACCGTCATGGCGCTTTATGATTGATGTGTGGCCTGATGAAGACGTTGTTCAAACACATGCACAAATAATGATATGGTCTCAGTAATACTACGTATTGCTATGGTACTAGTTAAGATGAGGACTCTTTTCCTATTTATAATCCGTGAACGATCACCTATAATAAGGTTGTTATACCAAATTCGGTTAATCGATATGAGACATAGGTGCGGCTTGCAGCCTGTTTTGGAGGGTCGCAGCACGCTGCGACCCTCCAAAGCAGGCGCTCCGCGTTCTATCAAAGCGCATACCAGTGATCACCCAAATTTGGTATTAGTTGGCTTTCTGACTACCATACAGAAAATGTGTTCCCGATGAAACGACGCCTACATGATCGCATCATCTAGCAAAATAAAGCCATCAGGAATGGGTATATCTTCATTCATGTTGCCCACCAGAGGCATCGACAGCGGTTTGCAGCGTCACGCCATCAAATTCGCCATCGCTCAGGAAGCTGACCTCGGCCCAATCAGGGACGATGCGCTGCACCTCGGCCACCAGGGGCAGCTGAGTCGCTTTGGGCAGGTGGCCTTTGCGCCCGGCGACCACCGTGTGTTTATCGTGTTATCTTCACAAAAAAGAAAGGGTACTTCGATGCGACGGATGAAACGACGGATGGATCATGGAATGGTCTCCCTGCTGCTCAGTAGCGTGTTCACCCTGCTGATTGCAGCAGGAGTGGTCTCACCCACGCCAGGGGCTATGCTTGCCCCCACGAGCGTGCAGGCACAGACGATTACGAATTGTGTCACACAGACGGCTGTGACAGAAACCGAGTGCGAAGCCCTGCTCGCGCTCTACACCGCCACCGATGGCGACAACTGGGCCAACAATACGAGTTGGGGCCAGGATAACTACGTGTGTAGTTGGTATGGTATAACCTGCACCGATGGCAGCGTGACGTCCCTTAACCTCGGCTCCAACAATTTGAGCGGGAGCATCCCAGCGCAGTTGGGCGATCTGGATCAGCTGACGT
>JAAURD010000122.1 GCA_012034075.1 Chloroflexaceae bacterium
TTCAAATTCTCGCGGGCAAATTCGGGCACGTCTTCCAGGGTCGCCAACCGGCTGCGCAGGAGGGCGCGCAGGTAGGCGATGGTCGCCCACCGGTCTTCGATGTCCAAATTGGATGCGTAGCCACCCATCAGATTCTTGCCGTGGGTGATGGTGTTGAAGATCTCGCCCAGCGCAATCGGCGTGGTGGTGTGCTGCCGGATCAGGCGATAGCCCTCCTGCAACTCGGCGGGCACGGGGTCTTCCAGCCAGAACAGGCGATCAACCTGCTCCCGAAGATCGTTTGCCTGCACCAGCAACGCCTCAGCCCGCGCCGTATGGCCCAGTACCTGCGCCACCGTGGCCGCCGCCCGGCGTGCCGCATACCCATAGCCCTGCACCTCACACCGCGCCAATCGCCCCTGCGCCGGTTGCCCATCGGCATGGCGGATCGTTGGCCCAACGCTACGCCAGTGCTCATGGCAGGCAGCATCAGCGGTCGTATCCCACCAGTCCTCAACCAGACCATCACCATCGCAATCGCCCACCGTATCCATCCAGTGCAGCGCCTGCTCAATATGCGGCCAGAGCGCCCGCAGCAAGCGCTGATCGTCCGTGCGTTCCAGATAGCGCCCCGCCAGCAGCACAAACAGCGGCGTCGTCTCCACCGCATGGTACGAATGCGCCAGCGCAACATCGCCCGCCGTCGCCATCTCGCCGCTATGATGGACAGTCAGGATTTTGCCGGCTCCGCCCCCCGCCGCGAATCGTAGGTGGTTGCCTGCGTCGCCGCCAGATAAGTCAGCACCCCACGGGCAATCTCCGGCCGATACCACAGCAGTGCCAGCGCGGTAAAGATGCCATCGCGGCCGGCCGGCGCACGACACCACGGCAGCCCCGCATCGGGGTACCAGATATGCTCACGCCGGGTCAGCAGCATCTCAATATCGGCAATCGATTGATCCAGCCAGTGTTGCAACAGCGTCTGACTCGTATTGATCGTCGCGTGCAAATCAGCATGCGTAATCGCCGCCCGATGCCGTTGATCCGCCTGAGCAAACGACCAGACCGCTGGCTCAGCGAGCATACTGGAAAGCGCCACACTCCAGCCGCAAATACGCGACTGCTGCGGCTGCAAGGTCAGCACCATCGATGCCGTCGTTTCATCGAGCCAGGCCGGTCTGCTCGTAAAACCCACCGTCGCGCGTCGTTCCAACGCATCCGCACCGGTATAGCGAAAGCCCAGTTGCCCATCCGGGCCATGCGCAATCTCACGCCGACCGTCTGCTGAACGCGCGTAGCCCTGGATTTCAAACACATCCGCAAAATCCGCATCCAGGCTAAGCGTCAGCGCAACCAGGCAGGGCTCCGCAGAACAACTCGTGATAACCAGTTGCTGATACAGCACATGCTCCCACAGCAAGCTGGTACGCACCAGATGAATGGTCCGCTTTGGCAGCACATGGCCGCTCTCCAGCAGCAGCTGCGGATTGGTCAGATGGGTCGTCAAACAGCGGCTATCATGGCTGACCGTTGCTTGCAGCAATAGCGGTGCCTGCTGGTTCAGCTGGAGCACCAATCGTGAGAGAAAGCGCGTATCTTCCTGATACAGCCCATGTTCCGGCGTCGTTCGTGCATCAACATCGCCAGACCAGGTAGCTGCCAGAAAGGTCGGCCCGTGCTTGAGCATACAGCCTGCGTTCTGGGTAAAGACTTGCATTCCGTGCTCCCTTTCCAATCATGCTTGACGACCAGGCTCCTGGGTGAGCCAGCTTGCTCGGCCTCATAGCGCCTGCTTGCAGCTGGCGCTGGCAGGCGGCAAATCTGACCGACCTCCGCACGCACCCGATCAACGTGGGCAGACCATGATCCTGTCATCGCCTTCTTTAGTATAGGGCAAAACTGCGCTGAAGAGCAAGTGCGTGAACAAATCGCAACCTGAACGTGGGGCGGCAAGCCCCAGACGCCGCTCTGCCCGTATGCCCTGGTCCTATCCACTTTCATGGAGACATATGGATTGAATGTAGATATAGCGACCACCCTGGGTTCCTTGTGGAAGAAGGGTCGGGGATGCCAGGGCGTAGGTGCGGCTTGCAACCGCACGAGCCGCCGGGTGTAGATGCACCTCTGAGCTTCAATGCTCCCACGCTCCCACGCTTAGATCGCTTCAAGAAGCTGGTTGCTGCGCCTTCAAGCGCTGCTCGTTGAGCGCCTCAATAAACGCACGTGGCCGCGCCGGGCTAATAATGAGCGGTGGCGTTACCCCACGCGCCACCGCCACCAGATGCTCACGACTGGTCGCCAGAAAAAAGACCCGCCCATAGGGTTGCAGCCGAAACGGCCCCTGGTAGCCAAACAGCCCCGGATTAAAGGCAAAACGCAGCCCACTACGCGGAATATCCGACAGCGTCGTCGCTAACGAAACGCCACTGACTTGCTTCAGCGGTATCTTCAACGAACGCCACCAGCGCCGTCGAATCGTCAAATGCTGATCATCGATCAGATAGGCCGTCGGCGCCGCCGCATACGCCAGCACCAACACCGCCGCCAGCGACAGCGCAAAGACCGTCGTAATCAGTAAGCCATCCCAACGCAAATTGCTCAGGTAGGCAAACAACAGCGGCAGCATCAGCATACCGCCAAGGTACGAAACACCCATCGTAATACGTTGGGCGTAGGGATCGAGCGAAGCAGTAAGAAATGTTTGTGGTTTGAGCATGGCTACCAGTCAGCCGGTTGCAATTTGGAACCGGTATCGCTATAATGGCATCGCGTTTTGTATATGCTATGTTGTATGAGTTAGGCATATTATACCATGACTGTATTTACTCCACTCCCAGTTGAGCCAGCCTTTACGCTCTGGCGCGGACACCGCATTGCTAACTATCAGACAGGCAGCGGCGATCCGGTGTTGCTTGTGCATAGTATCAGCGCCGGCTCCTCAACATTCGAGTTCCGTTATCCATTTGTTAGCCTGGGTCAACACTTTCACGTCCATGCATTCGATCTGCTGGGGTTTGGCCGTTCAGACAGACCAGCCCGGCGCTATCAACCCGAAGATTACATCGACCAGATCATCCAGGCATTGCGCCAGATAGGCCAACCCACCGCCATCATTGCCAGTTCGCTATCTGCAACCTATGCGGTCAAAGCCGCCCTACGAGCACCCGAACTGGTGCGTTCCATGATCCTGATCTGCCCGACCGGTCTCTCCGTCTTAACCCGTAGGCCCGGTCCGGTCGAATGGGCGCTCTATCGTACCTTGCGTGGCCCAGCGGGTGATGCCGTCTTTCAAGGGCTAACCACCCGTCGTTTCACCCGTTACTTTCTCGAAAAGCAAGCCTATGCCGACCCCGCCCGCCTGACCGAAGAGACGATAGACGGCTTCTATCGCGTAAGCCATCAACCCGGCGCCAAATACGCGCCTATCTGCTTTGTCACCGGCCTGCTCAACTGTTCCATCGCCGAGACTTTGGCCAGCTCGATATGCCCATCTTGCTCACCTGGGGCAAGCAATCACGCATCACACCGCTGCACCAGGCCGATGCCTTTCTTGCGCTCAATCCCAACGCTCGCCTCGAGGTCTTCGACGAGGCATCGATGATGCTTCAGGATGAGTGCCCAGAGCAGTTTCAAACCGTTGTTCATGACTTTCTTGCCTAAGACAAGCCACCAGCAACCGATCACCCGTACAGCAGCCTCACGCAAACCCGGTTGGCACGCTGCTGTACGGGTTTGCGTGATCCTAGCCAGCCTGCTGAGCAGCCTCTTGCTGTTGAGTGGCTGTCTGGGCAGTCCACTCCTGAGCGATGTAGCGGTAGAGCCGGCCACGCTTACCCTGGAACAGGGCGGTGAAACCATCGCTATCACCTACCACGTCAGCCAGGATGCCCGTGTGTCCATCGCGCTGCTCGATGCGCCATCACAGCAACGCTACCCCCTGCGCACCGATGAACCACGCAGCGCGCCAGCCAGCCCTATGTCTTGCGCTTCGACGGCACCGTGCCGGTTGAAGATGATCCCATGCTCGTGCGTCGCCTGCTCCCACCGGGGTGAGTATGTGGTACAGGGTGCAGGCAGTTGATGCCCAGGGCCGCACCAGCGAGGTGCGCCGACCGCTCACCATCGTCCCATGCCGATGTACCCCTGCCCGCTATCCAAAACCTCACTGTCTGGCCCTCTACCATTTCACCCAATGCCGATGCCATCAATGATGTCGCCGAAATCACCTACCGCTTGCCCGTCACATCAACCGTCGATATCGTCATCACCACGCCCCAGGGCGAAGACCTGCCCTTTGTCTCCCGCGAAGAGCAGACCCCCGCTGAATGGAGCCACATCTGGAATGGCAAACAACCCGATGGCGCATTGTTACCCAATGGCGTCTATACCTATACCATTCAGGCCGAAGATCAATTTGGCAACCTGGCGCGGCAGCAGGGCCAGATTCTGCTGCAAGACGTGGGCCAACCCGAAGCCACCATCATCTATGCCGACATCGCGCCGGAACGGGTCATGCTGGGTGAAATCATTACTATCACGATGCGCATTCGCAACACCGGCGATGTTCCTATCCGCACCTACGGCCCACCCAGCGGCTACACCTACACCACCGATGAGGTCTACTCCTCGATTGCGGATGGCCGCTATACCGCCCAGGCCGGTGGGTTCTGGCGTGTCGGTGCCGATTGGGATGCCAACGCCGGCGATGCACCGCGACGGTATCCGTTCCGCTGGGCGCTTTCGGAGAGGCCACCCGAAGAGTGGATGGTGCCCTACGAAGAGGACTGGTTTTTGCCCGGTGAAGAGGTCACCGTCATTGGCCGCGTCAGCATTGTCCAACGCGAAACCAGAATGGGCTTCTTTGTCGGGCTAATCCAGGACGGCGTGGGTTTCTTTCAAGACCGCACGGCACGAACGATCATAGAAGTGGGGTTCTAACCATGTGGCTGATTGTCGGTCTCGGTAATCCTGGCGAAAAGTATGTCGGTACCCGCCACAATATCGGGTTTGCCTGTGTCAATCATCTCGCAAAGCAGCATAACCTCGATTCCGTGGCATGCGTGCCCATGCCCGCATAGCCGAAGGGCATATTCGGGGAGAGCGGGTCGTACTGGCAAAACCCATCACCTATATGAACCTCAGCGGTCGCGCCGTCTCCGGCCTGCGCAGTTGGTATAAAATCGACCCGGCGCAAGAACTCCTCATCATCTACGATGAATGCGATCTCCCCTTTGGCCGCATTCGTCTACGCCAGCAGGGCAGTGCCGGTAGCCACAACGGCATGAAATCGATTGTCCAGCAACTTGGCAGCCAGCAGTTTCCGCGCCTGCGCGTTGGCATTGGTGCGCCCCCACCCGAATGGGATATGGCCGCTTATGTCTTAGGTCGCTTCAACCGCGACGAGAATAGCCAGCTGCCCGATATCTATGAACGTGTCGCCGACGCAACCGTTGTGACCGTGTGTGAAGGGCTGACCACCGCCATGAATCGCTTCAACCAGTCATCGTAATCGTCTTACCCATGGTATACTAAAGACAAACAAACCTGTCCAGGAAAAACAGGGAGAGCTATCTTCCAAAGCGTATCATCCTGTAATAGTGCCGTTCGTTGCTTTCTTTACGAGATTACCGATCAAAAGCCTGCCTGAAGGCCAATCCAATACCGCCAATTGTTCTTGATGGAGGAGATACCATGTATAGGACATTGCGAAACCAAACAATCTGGATCATGCTCATCGTCGGGTTTCTTGGAAGCTGTGCTGGTGGTGAACTTGCTCCATCGGTGCAATCGGAACATAGCACAACTTCTACAAATGTACCATTAGGTGGTGAATTAAGCATTTCCGGAAGTACCACCACCGAACCGCTCGTACAAACATTACGCCAGGCATTCCAAACGGTCTATCCGAACGTGTCATTCGCCATAGAAGCACATGGTTCATCGTTTGGTGTTACCGATGTGCTCGCAGGCAACGTGGACATTGGCATGTCATCGCGAGCACTAACCGCCGAAGAACAGCAGCAAGCTATCACGGCTCATCCTATTGCCCTGGACGCGATTGCCGTGATTGTCCACCCCTCAAACCCAGTACAGAATGTGAGTCTGGGCCAAGTTCGAGGCATGTTTACCGGTGAAATCACCAACTGGCAGATCGTTGGTGGCAACAATCAGCCAGTTGTGCCAGTTATTCGCCAGGAAACATCCGGTACACGGGCAACGTTCGATGAACTTGTCTTGCAGGGCGCCACATATACTGATGCAGTCGTACCTCAATTTGGTACCGTTTCAGAGGCTGGTGAGGTAGCAGTAACATCGGGCGCCATTGGGTATATCAGTCTGGGCCACGTACACCCCGATCAGGTCAAAGTCCTTGCCATCGATCATAGTATTCCAGGGACAGAGACAGTTGTCAGTGGAGCATATCCATTACAACGACCACTGCTGCTGCTGACTGGTCCATTTAGCCGGGAACTGGCACACACGTTCATTGATTTTAGCCTGAGCGATGCTGGACAGCAGGTGGTTGCCAATGCCGGCTGGGTACCGATTCGGATAATCACCGAATAATGCCCAGCGTCTGCATCACACCCCAAAATCAACCAGGCGCTCCGCAACCGCCCGCAGCGCCAGATCATCGTGTTCAGTCACCCCAACACTCACCAGATTCCTCGCAATATCCTGAATCGCCGGTGTCACCGCTGCAACGCGTGCTTGCGGCGGTGGCGCCGCCGGCTCCTCCAGCACCCCCTGCTCTTCCATGCTCGGCAGTGACCAGAGTGGCGTATCACGCAGACGCTGAACCACCGGCCAGCCATACTGCTGCGCTACAAAACGAATATACGCGCTGGCCGAACGTTCCAGTGTATGCTCACGCGCAACATACGCGCGTGCCTGCTGGCCCAGTTGCTCCGCCAAATCGGGCCGTTCAAGCAACAACTGGCAATACGCCACAATCAAATCACGCTCGTTCGCATCCGGGTCAACCTGCGCCACCACACCACGCGGCAGCTCCGCAAAGGCACCCGTTGCGCTGACCAGCGTGGGCCGCCCCGCTGCCAGCAAGCGCAGCAGACTGGCACTGGTTTCGCCCGCCGTTGGGTAACGCAAGTTCAAACAGATATCGGCCGCCGCAACATAGGAGGCAAAGTGGGCTGGACTGACATAGCCGGTCAACGTCACATGCGCCTGCAAGCCCAGCCGCTCCACCAGGCCCAGCACATCAAAATGAGGAGACGTGCTGCCGACCAGCAGATACTGGATTGTTGGATACGTATGACGCAGTTCAGCTACCGCCCGCAGGGTTGGCTCAAGGCGTTTGTATGCATTGATATGACCAAAACTCGCCAGGATCGGGCTATCCAGCAGCAACCCCAGGCGGCTCCGCGCTATCCGCCGTGGGATCGGCGGAAGCACCGGAATCCCCATCGGCACAACCCCAACGGGCAAATTGGGACGGATGCGAGCGACCTGCGCCGCCACATACTGGCTATGGGCAATCACCGCGCGAGCTGACTCAATCACCGGCTCGCACAGCGGAAATTGAAACGTCGCCTCGGTAAAGCGCCCGCGAATCATCAACTGCGCAATATGCTCACCCGCATCGCCATAGCGTGCTTGCATAGCCCGCACATAATGCTGCACATTGCGCCCAACATTAGCAGCATACCACAGCATAAAATGATGCAGCACAAAATCGTGCAGCACCACAATGCCGGCAACCGGCGAGCTTCGCGCCAGATATCCGCATGGGCCGGGCTATTGCCCATATGGAAGAGAATCGCATCGTAGGGTCGGCGGCGATGTTGCCGCGCCAGCCGTCGCAGCGGCTGCACCTCAAGGTGTTGCCCAAGAGCAGCACTGCTGGGCCGCAGGCGATCCGCAACATACAGCGTCACGTTGGCATATTGCGCCAGATACGGCAACAGCTCCTCACTATAATCGGCAATGCCCGATGCCGCCGGGTTGACCGGTGAGCAATAGGCAAGACGGGGTGAACACGGTTTGTACATAATGTCTAAAAAAACTCCTCATAATATTGGATAAAAAAGCAAGCGCAACGATAAACCTGGGAGATGCGACTTTTTCACTTCTTTCCACGCGAGAAAACCAGAGAGCGTGTGCTGCAAAACGGTTACCAATGGTACCTTAGTCATATATTTTCCTGGATTACCCCTGTAATATGGGTCTATTTGTGTAATTCATCGCAAACAGCACCGAAGGGGTATCTGTTTGCGGGAACTCAGTCGTACCCCCGTCTTTTCTTACCTTGACAAACGGTCAAAATCATTGTATAGTTTCTATATTACTGATGCTACCAGTTTAAACCTGTGCAACAATTTGCACAATGTATGGTCTGGAAGCATGTCCGTATAGAGTATGTGCTACTGGTTCAGTTCTCTATACAGATACTATTATACCATTATCGACCCTGTTTATCCGCATAATTGCATAAGATTAGTCTATTTTTATCTCTTATAATAGAGATAACAGCCAGGGATCAACGTGGGGGTGAGCGAACCCGGCTGAAACCGACTGCTCTATACTCTAATCTATATCGCTACGGTCTATGCCGATGATTGTAGCGATAAGAGAGATGAAGCAGGGTAAACGGTACTGGTGACTCCTCCAGGCAAGTAAACAGGTACAACGAAGCTCGTAAACCATCGCTCATGGTTTTATCCAGATCAGAAAACCTGGTGAAAACACTACCTACTGGTCTTTCTATACACCACAGAGACATCTCTCGTAGGTTGTTTTTTTGTCGCTTCCTGATGATGCTGCTGGTTCTGCTTCGCCCAGGGCAGTATAGCGTAACCATACCTGGTGTTTTTTCATACACGATACGCTCAACTGAGTAGCAACGGCTCTACCTTGAGGCAACAGGCACAGAGGGTGTCGGGTTTCAACTGGGTTTCGCTCTTGTGATTTTTATCACAAGAGCAATAGGTTGCGATGACGGAGCAATCGTGACCGTTATAAGCGTATACTCATGGCAATGTACAGCTGTTTTCTTCTGATACATTTCCTTATACTGATGCACAACGGCTTGTTGTTGGCGTTGTTGGTGTTGTTGGTCGTATCAATCCAGCCAGCAAGGAGCGAGCACTGTTCTGGATGCTATGAGCAGAGACTGGGTATGCAAAGAGGCATGCCTTTTTTGGATAAGCCATATGATAGAGGGTGACACTATGCAGATTCCCGCACGGAGTATACTTCACAACACATTGTATGATCCCTGGTTTGAGCACGACGGCTGTGGTATCGGGTTTGTCGCACATATTAACGGGCAACCCAGCCACGATTTGTTACAGATGACCCTGACTGCGCTTGGCAACCAGATTCATCGCGGTGCAGTCGCCGCTGATGCCAGCACTGGGGATGGTTCGGGCGTTTTAACGCAAATTCCCCGCGCTTTGTTGCTGCGCGAACTAGAACACCAGGGAGTGTCTGTGTCGGCCACCAATCTGGCCGTTGGAATGATCTTCTTTCCGCAAGACGAAGCACAGATCGAAGCAAGCTGTGCCATTATCCGCGATGCCCTGACCGAACGCGGTTTGCGCGTGCTCGCCTGGCGCGATGTGCCAACCAACGATGCTATTCTGGGGCAGCGAGCTCGCGAAACACGGCCTTTGATGCGCCAGGTGCTGATTGAACGTGCCGCTGATATGGATGATCAGACGTATGAGCGAACATTATTTTTGTCTCGTAAGACCATGGAGCACGCATTCCGTGCTCAGTCTCTGACAACCTATGTCGTATCGCTTTCATCCCGCACACTGATCTATAAAGGGCTGTTGATTGGCTCACGTCTGGGCGAATTTTACCTGGACCTGCAAGATCCGTCCTACATGACCGCCATCGGCGTCTACCACCAGCGCTACTCAACCAACACCTTCCCCTCGTGGGAACGCGCCCAACCCTTCCGCATGCTCTCCCACAACGGTGAAATCAACACGCTGCAAGGCAACGTCAACTGGATGCGAGCACGTGAACAGGTCATCGCCTTTCCCTATACCGATGATATTCCATCGTTCATTGCCCCCGTCATCGATACCAGCGGTAGTGACTCGGCCATGCTCGACAATACCCTGGAAATGCTGGTGATGGGTGGTCGCGATATTCGCCATGCCATGACCATGATGGTGCCCGAAGCCTGGGAACGCGTGCCCAATATGGATCCATCCCTGCGTGCCTTCTATCAGTACCACGCCTGCCTGATGGAACCCTGGGATGGCCCCGCCGCGTTAACGTTCTGTGATGGGCATATTGTAGGGACAACCCTGGACCGCAATGGCTTACGCCCTTCGCGCTATCGGGTTACCCGTGATGGTTTGGTCATTAGTGGCAGTGAGGCTGGCGTCGTGACCATTAGCGACAGTGAAATTGTCCATAAAGGCAATCTGGGGCCTGGTCAGATGATTGCCGTCGATACCCGCACCGGTCAATTCTTTACCAACAGTGAAATCAAGCACACGCTTGCTGAACAACAACCCTATCGCTGGTGGGTCGAGCAGCATATGAAGTCGCTCAACGACCTCATGGCCCAGAAAGCTCCAGAGTCGCCCCAGCTGACCGAAAAAAGCGCCATGGAAGTGCTGCAGATGGCCTTTGGCTATACCAAAGAGGAACTGAGTGTTATCTTAAAGCCCATGCTGCGTAATGGTATCGAGCCGGTCGGCTCAATGGGCGATGATACATCGATTGCGGTCTTATCGCCCTATGATTGGGTCGACCGCTCTTCCAGTTCTTCAAACAACGCTTTGCCGAAGTCACCAACCCACCGATTGACCCGCTCCGCGAAGAGATTGTGATGTCACTCAGTGTGCGTCTGGGACGACGTGCCAATATTATCGAAGAAACCCCTGAGCATGCGCATCTGCTCTGTCTGCCTTCGTCCGTGCTCACGGATCAACAGCTGGCGGCAATTCGTGCCAACAATGACCCGAGTCTTGGCAGCACCACTATCTCAACGCTCGTGCCACTCGTTTCACCAGGCCACAATGGTCATCAAAACGGCCACGCTCCGACTGATCTCAAGCCCGAAACCCTCCTCAGACAGTCCCTGGAACGCATTCGTGCCGAGGCCGAACTTGCGGCCCGCAACGGTACCGCTATTCTGGTTCTCAGTGATCGCGGCGTTGATGCTGACCATGCGCCCATACCAGCCCTGCTCGCCCTGGGCGCCGTACACCATCATCTTATCCGCCAGGGTCTGCGCAACCGCCTGAGCCTGATTGTCGAGACCGGCGAGGCCCGCGAGGTGCATCATATTGCCTGTCTCGTCGGCTATGGCGCACGTGGCGTCAACCCCTACCTGGCGCTGGCCAGTGTGCGTGAAATGGCCGCCGCCAGCCGCGAAGACATAACCACCGAAAAGGCCGAATCCAACCTGGTCAAAGCAATGGAAAAGGGCCTGCTCAAGATCATGTCCAAAATGGGCATTTCGCCGGTCGAGAGCTACTGTGCCGCACAGGTCTTTGAGGCGATTGGCTTGAGTAAGGACCTCATCGATGACTGCTTTACCAATACCCCTTCGCGCATTGGTGGCATTGGCCTGGAAAAACTGGCCCACGATATGTTCGTTCGACATCAACGGGCATTTGCCATAGCCGACCAGGGCCCTGTGGTGTTGCCCCATCCGGGCTTCTACAAGTTCAAAAAGGATGGCGAACCGCATGCCTTCAGCCCATCGGTCATTCATGCTGCGCACGATGCGGTCAAATACACGCCCGGTTACGACGCATCCGTCGACTCGGATGCCTTTGCCGAGGGCTACCGTCGCTATCGTGTCTACGCCGATATGGTCAACGACGGCCGGCCCGCGATCCGCGCAACCTGCTTGATTTCATCGCCGCAGGCCCGCCCATCCCAATCGAAGAGGTCGAGTCCATTGAGTCCATTGCTCGCCGTTTCAGCACCGCCGCCATTAGCCATGGCGCCATTGGCACCGAAGCCCATACCACCCTGGCTATTGCCATGAACCGTCTGGGTGGCCGTAGCAACAGCGGCGAAGGCGGCGAAGCACCCGAACGCTTTCTGGATGAGCGCATTAGTCGGATTAAACAGGTCGCTTCGGGCCGCTTTGGCGTAACCCCGCACTACCTTGCCAATGCCGAAGAGCTGCAAATCAAAATGGCCCAGGGCAGCAAACCCGGTGAAGGCGGCCACCTACCAGGCCACAAGGTAACGCCTGAGATCGCCCGTATCCGACACACCATACCCGGCGTTTCGCTTATCAGCCCACCGCCCCATCACGATATCTATAGCATTGAAGACCTGGCCCAGCTCATCTACGATCTCAAACAGGTCAATGCCACAGCACACGTCTGTGTGAAGCTCGTTGCTACCGCCGGGGTTGGCACCATCGCCGCTGGTGTGACCAAAGGCTATGCCGATGTAATCCACATCAGTGGCGGTTCTGGCGGTACCGGTGCATCACCCTTGAGCAGCATTAAGCATGCCGGCGTCCCCTGGGAGCTTGGCCTATCTGAGACCCAGCAGACCCTGATCATCAATGGGCTGCGTGGCCGCGTCCGCCTGCGCGTTGATGGTGGCTTCCAGACCGGCCGCGATGTCGTTGTTGCCGCGCTGATCGGCGCCGATGAGTACTCCTTTGGCACCATCGCCATGGTTGCCGAAGGCTGCGTGATGGCCCGCGCCTGCCACTCCAACACCTGCCCGGTCGGCATTGCCACCCAGCGTATGGACCTGCGCGAGAAATTCCCTGGCACACCCGAGATGGTCGTGGCCTTCTTCCGCTATCTCGCTCACGAGATCCGCGAAATTCTCGCCTCGCTCGGTTTACGTTCACTCGAAGAGGCGATTGGCCGCAGCGACCTGATGCGTCAGCGCACCACCGGCATGCCAACAGCCGACCTGCTTGATCTTTCACCAATGCTGGATCAACGGCGCAACCCTGGGCAGCAATGACATCCGTCATATGGGTCAGGACAACCCGCTGCCCGC
>JAAURD010000123.1 GCA_012034075.1 Chloroflexaceae bacterium
ATTGATCATGGTGGAGTTGGGTATTATCACCAATGGACGGAAGACGTTGCATCCTGGCAAAATTATTGCCAGCTTTTTACTCGGCTCACAACGGCTGTTTACCTTTGTTGACAATAACCCGCTGATTGAGTTACACCCGATTGATTATACCAATGACCCGTTTATTATCGCGAAGAACGACAAGATGGTTGCGATTAACTCGGCCATTGAGGTTGATCTGACGGGCCAGGTGTGTGCCGACTCGATTGGTCACCGGTTGTATAGTGGAGTGGGCGGTCAGGTCGATTATATTCGTGGTGCTGCTCGCAGTAAGGGCGGAAAACCGATTATTGCGCTACCCAGCACGGCTGCCAATGATACGTATAGTCGTCTGGTTCCAACGCTGAAACCCGGAGCAGGGGTTGTGACCACTCGTAACGATGTGCATTATGTGGTGACCGAGTATGGCGTCGCCTATCTCCATGGGAAGACGATTCGTCAGCGCGTCCAGGCGCTTATCGATATTGCTCATCCCAAGTTCCGCGATGAGTTGACTGAACAGGCACGCGAGTTGCGCTATTTATGGTAAACAGAGTGTTATGCTGCAAAGCGAAAACGCGCTGCCCTGCGTACCGCCCCCAGTTCATCGGTTACAGCCGGCTGCACATGGTATCACAGCCGGCCAACAAACATGGTGTTCTGTTTGCGTCTGTCATCAACGCTATATGACACCCCAAAGCGTATGCGTTCGCAGAAACCCATAACTCAAGGTCGTGCGGTGTGATGATCCCATGGTACAATATGACCAGGGTCTATACACAGCATGAAACAGAGCAATGCTCTGTTTTCAACTACGAGTTATGGCAGCAATGACAAACATTTGGTTCTTACGGAACAAAAGCCGCTTGTTGCGTTTTCTCCGCACCATGTTGCTCCTCGGCATAGGGTTGTGCATGGTCGCCTGTGCCGGGGGACCAACAGCAGCCTCACGCCCAGTCGTACCGTTAGCCACATCCGTTCCAACCGTTACGGTTGTTTCGCCTGTACCAACGCTCGTGCCCATAAAGAGCACGCAGACAGTGCCAGCGACGTCAACTCCAACATTGGTAGCGCCTGGCCCTACCAGTACCATCACCCCAACGATTCCTCTGACCATTGAGACGCATGTCTTGCAGGTAGAGCTGGCGAGTACACCAGAGCAACGGAGCCGGGGATTGATGCATCGCCGTGATCTGCAGGCCGATGGGGGCATGCTCTTCGTCTTCCCAGATGAAGCACCACGCAATTTCTGGATGCGCAATACGCCCCTGCCGCTCTCCATCGCTTTTCTCGATTCAGAGCAACGTATTATCAATATTGATGATATGGCACCATTTACTGATACGCCCCACCCATCGCTTGCACCAGCACGCTATGCGCTTGAGGTACATCAGGGTTGGTTTGCCGAACGTGGGATTACGGCTGGTGCTCTGTGTGAATTTGCCTTACCAGCAGACGTGAACATACGATAGCAGCAACAGCATTGCTCAGGCCAATGCAAGAGAAGCGTTGAAGCAGTCTCAAAAACAGATCGCGGCTTGTCCCGACTGTTTCCCGATGCTTCAAAAAATGTGATCAGATAGTTTTTGAGACCAGTTCTGGAAGCGTTGAAACGCTGTCATTTTCACGTTTTAACGTGTAGAAGGAGCAAACGAGATGAAACGCCAGAGGATCCGGCTGCACCCGGTGATGCCCGATTTGCAGAATGACCTGTTACATGGTCGTATGAACCGGCGCGAATTTTTGCGGCTCGCCACCTTGTTAGGGGCATCATTGACGCAGGCGCTGCAACTGGCTGCTTGTAGCCAGACGTCCCCGACAACGTTGTCGGCTACGCCTGTCGCAACCGAGGCGCTGACGATCAATCGCGGGGGCACCATGAAAATCGGAACTGATGTTCAGACTGATGTCGATCACCCGGCTCGCCTCGAATGGATCCATGCGGCGAACCAGTTTCGTCAGGTAGCCGAATACCTGACCGAGACGGATGAGCACAATATTACCCACCCATGGTTGCTTGAACGGTGGGAGGCCGATGAAGACGTCCGGACCTGGACTCTCTTTTTGCGCCCAGGAGTGACGTTTAACAATGGCGATCCCTTAACCGCGGATGATGTTATCTTTACCATGAACCAATGGCTCGACCCTGACGTCAAATCATCAATGCGTGGGCTGATGTCCTACCTGAGTCCGACCGGTATCGAGCGTGTTGATGATGCCACCATTCGTTTGCATCTTGACTCACCCCAGATTGGCCTTCCGGAGCATCTCTTCCACTATCCAGCGATGATTTTACACCGTCACTTCGATGGCAACTTTGTGGAACAACCGATTGGGACGGGCCCGTTCTTGTTAGATGCGTATCTCCCTGGTGAACGGGTTGTGCTCAAACGTCGATCCGATTACTGGAAACAGGGAAGTGATGGGCAAGCACTGCCGTATCTTGATGAGATTATCTATCTTCACTACAATCCGGAAGAGCGCGTTGAGGCGATGCAAGCGGGCTTGATTGATAGCCTGCTCCAACCCAACCCAGACGATTGGCAAGCATTGCAGCATGTGCCTGGCATTCAAGTTTACAGCATCGATACATCTAAAACCCTGGTGCTGCGTATGCGTGTGGATCGCGAGCCATGGAATGATGTGCGAGTACGCAACGCCTTGAAACTCTGTCAGGACCGTGAACGTATTCTCGATGTATCCTTTTGGGGCAGGGCGAAGTCGGGTTTGATGCGCATATTGCCCCGGCGCAACCTGATTTTTGCGAACAGAATATCCCCAAATATAACCCCGATGAGGCTCGGGCATTGCTGCAATCGGCCGGGTATACCAATGGATTGCAGGTGACGCTGATCACCAAAAATGACCAGGGTGAACCGGCGATGGCGCAGGCGTTGAAAGAACTGGCGGAACCGGCTGGTTTTATCATTCGGGTGAATATTCTTGAACCAGAACGCTACTGGGAACAATGGACTGATATTGATCTGGGCATTACGTCGTGGGGGCATCGACCGCTGGCGACTATGACCCTGGCGCTTGGGTATAGTGCTCTTGAGGATGGTACGCCATCCTCATGGAATGAAACCCACTGGGTTGACGAGGAGTTTAACGAGTTGTTACGTGAGGCCGAAAAAACGCTGGATACCGACGAAAGACGCGCTATTATGTGCAAGATAAGTGCGGTGATGGGCGATCGTGGGCCAATTGGTATCAGCTACTGGAGCAAAGCCTGGACGATTGTACGCGACGAATTTCAGCATATTCGACCAATGCCCTCGAATTATGATCTGCTCTATGATGTCTGGAAACAAACGATCTAGCAGGGTGACTAACACCATTGTCCTACCATTGCGTTTATCACTGACCAATAAGATCGTCCTGGCTTTTCTCACGGTAGCACTGCTGCCGTTGGGTTTGCTGGCGTATATCAATGACAACACGATGCGGTCGGTCATTAGCGAGAATGCCAATACCGCATTGTTTGCGGCTGCATCGCAAACAGCCGCAAACATTGACTCGTTTATCAACACCAATCTTGATGCTATCCGCACCGAGGCCCAGCTCCAGAATTTTATCGAGTACTTGCGCATGCCACCAGAGCGGCGGATTGGGAGCGCTACCGAATATGAAGTTCTGAAGACTCTGCATGCGTTGCGCAGTAAAGACGATATTTTTATCCTCTCCTATGCATTGCTCGATGAGCAGGGCATCAACCTGATTGACACCGATACCAATCAGATTGGTAGCGACAGCTCAGACCGCGATTTCTTTCGCCAACCCTGGGAAACCGGGCTGGTCTCGGTTTCACCCGTGCAGTTTGACAGCCCCGATGAACCTCCCGTGATCTATTTTAGCGGTCCTATCTCCGATCCCATGTCGGGCCGTGCCCTTGGTGTATTGCGGGTGCGTTACAATGCCTCCGTTTTGCAGCAACTGATTGTCGATAAGAACAACCTCATTGGTGAAGAATCGTTTGCTGTGCTCTTTGACGATTATCATATCTATTTGGCGCACGGGGCCTGGCCCGAGCTACGGTTCAAAGCGGTGGTGCCACTCACCGATATTGCCATTGTGGAACTCGAAGAGCGCCGGCGCATACTGCCCAATAGCGCCGATGATGCACTTGCAACCGATATCCCTGAACTTAAAGCGGGTCTGGTACAATCACCCATTGCTCCCTTTTTTGAGGCACCACTCGACCCCACTAGCGATGAATGGTACTCCGTTGCAGCGGCCCGCCTGAAGCGTGTTCCCTGGGTCGTAGCGTTTGCCCAGCCGCAATCGATCTTTCTCGCACCGATTGAACAGCAGACCCAGACCACCCTCTTGTTAGCCATGGGCATTACCATGGCAGTTGGAGCCATAGCCGTGCTGGTCGGGCGGCAACTGGCTCGGCCGATTGTGCGCCTGACGGAAGCTGTGACTCAGTTTACGAGCGGTGACCTCAGTGCTCGTGCGGTTATCCCATCACAGGATGAAACTGGTGTGCTGGCTGCCAGTTTTAATACGATGGCGCGTCAGGTGGGCAGCTTGCTAATGAAATTGGAGCGTGGGACGCGTGATCTGGAGGCAGAAGTGACCGAGCGTACTCGTGCTCAGAGTGAACTCCAACGATATCGCGATCATCTGGAAGAGCAGGTCTTGCATCGCACCGCCGAACTGCGCGACACCAACTCGCAGCTCCACTTGCAAGTGCTTGAGCGAGAACGCGCAGAGGCCGAACTCCGCCGCAAAAATGACTACCTTGCCGCATTGCATGAAACAACGCTCGGCATGATGAACCGGCTGGACCTGGCCGACTTACTGCGTACCATTATTACCCGTGCAGCCCAGCTCACCGAAACCCAGCATGGGTTTGTCTACCTTGTTGATCCGCAGGCCAATGAATTAGTGGTACGGGCCGGTGTGGGGCTCTTTCAACACCAGTATGGACATCATGTACACTGGGGAGAGGGATTAACTGGTCGGGTTTGGAGTACGAACCAGCCACTTATCGTCTCTAATTATAGCGCCTGGAGCGGAAGATTGACCGAACACACCTTTGACTATGTTGGCGCTGCCATGGCAGTACCATTGACATCTGGTAGCGGACGGGTGGTTGGGGTGATCGGTACGGCCCTCGATAACGATAGCGGACGTCAATTTGGTCAGGATGAACTTGAGTTATTGCACCGTTTTGCTCAGTTGGCTTCGGTCGCACTGGACAATGCTCAGCTCTACACCTCAGCTCAGCAAGAGATACACGAACGCAGACGTGCTGAAGAGGCATTGCAGCAGGCCAAAGAAACGGCTGAATCAGCTAACCAGGCCAAGAGTCAGTTTCTCGCCAATATGAGTCACGAGTTGCGGACACCGCTGAATGCCATTATTGGCTATAGCGAGATTTTGCAAGAAGATGCCGAAGATACCGGCGACGAAGAAATGGTCGACGACCTGGGAAAAATTCGCTCCGCCGGACGTCACCTGCTCTCGCTCATCAACGATATTCTCGATATTTCCAAAATCGAGGCGGGTCGCATGGAAGTGTATCTCGAGATCTTTGATCTCACAACTATTGTTCGTGATGTCGTCAATACGATCCATCCTCTGATGGAAAAAATCGCAACCACCTTGATGTCCAGTATGACGAGCATGTTGGCAATATCTATGCGGATATGACCAAAGTCCGGCAGGTGTTGCTTAATCTACTCAGTAACGCTGCCAAATTTACCAGTGAGGGCCAGGTCATCTTTCGGATAACCCGTCTCTGCGATAACGATGGCAGCATTGCTGCACGCATGAACCACGCCGCTCCCAGCCGTGCCAATCATACCGTGCCCCATGATAACATGACCAACCCACATGACCCGCCGCTTGAATGGGTTATCTGTGCTGTCAGCGACGATGGTATTGGCATGACCCAGGCCCAGATGAATCGGCTCTTCCAGGCGTTCTCGCAGGGCGATGCCTCGACGACGCGGCGTTATGGCGGTACGGGGTTGGGTCTGGCTATCAGTCGTCACTTTTGCCTGATGATGGGCGGCGATATTACCGTCGAAAGCACCCCCGGTCAGGGATCAACGTTTACGGTTTATCTGCCCGCCAGCGGCCCATTGCACCACAATGCATCAGATTCAGATACGGAAGATATTGAACTGATTGACATTGAATAAACCATGCCAGAATAGTAGCGGCAGAACTCATTTTTACGTCCAAATGTATGTTATGATAGACAAGAAGATAACACCCTATACTGATATCTAAAAGCATATGTTTGCGGGAGAGAACATGGGGATACGTTCTCTACCTGATGGATCAGCAAAGGAGATGATCAGAAGATGGATCAGCAAGCCATCGAAGAACGAAACGCTTTACACGAAGAAATAGCCCATCTGCGAGAAGAACTCGCACTTTATCGTAATACCTTCCAACAATCCGCGCTGGGTGCTTATATCTATCAACTTGAAGACCTGCATGATGATCGCACACTTCGGATGATAGCTGCTAACCCTGTGGTTGAGTCGCTGACCGGCGTGGCCCCAGAGACGATCATTGGTCGTACTCTGGATGAAAACTTCCCTGGCTTGCGTGCTCAGGGGGTGCCCCAGGCATTTGCCGAAGTTGTGCGGTCGGGCCAACCCTTCGAGACCGAACAGGTCTATGGTGATGGGCGCGTGATTGAGAGTGCTTTTGCCTTTCGGGCAGTGCCGCTCGGCAATAACTGTCTGGCGGTAACCTTTGAAAACATCACCCAACGTAAACAGACCGAACTGGCCTTACAACAGCTCAATGCTGAACTGGAGCAACGGGTGATTGAACGGACAGAGGCTTTACACTATAACCAGGCGCTGTTGCAAAGCCTGCTGGATAACTCACCCGCGGCGATTTATGTGAAAGACTTGCACGGACGCTTTTTGCTGGTCAACCATTATACATCAGCACTACTCAACACTACGCCCGACCAGATGCAACAGAAACTGGATACCGAACTCTTCCCCGAAGCGTTTGCTATGCAATGGCGAACGAATGAACAGCAAGCCCTTGATGCCGGCAAACCCATTTCGTTGGAAGAGACCGTAACGCAGGCAGATGGCTTGCACACCTTTTTCTCTATTCGCATTCCTATCTACAATGAGGACGGCGAGGCATGGGCCATTGGTGGTATCTCTACCGATATTACCGAACGCAAACGGCAAGAGGAACAGTTGATGATGTTCCAGACCCTGGTTGAAAATGCGCTTGATGCGATTCAGGTGTTACGAGCCGAAGATGCGGCGATCATCTATCTCAACAAAGCCCATCGCGATATGTACCGGTGTGGTGATAGGCATATCGGGCAATCGATTGCGGTCATTGTTGCCGAACATGAACAACCCCGATTATCCGGTATCATTGAAGAGGTGAACGCCCATGGTTGCTGGCAAGGTACGATGACCCATGTGCGTCACGATGGCAGCACCTTTATGGCATCAGAATCATGCTTTGCAATGTATGATGAGCAGGGTAAGCCAAACTATATGGTTGGTATTGTGCGTGATATCAGCGAACAGGTTGCCCTGGAACAAGAACGAGCAGCATTGCAGCAGCAGGTGATCGAGACACAGCGTCATATCTTGCATGAGCTTTCGACACCGCTTATCCCTGTTGCTGAAGATGTGCTGATTATGCCACTCATCGGTACTATCGATAGTGGACGTGCCCAACAAATGATGGAGACCCTGCTTGAAGGCGTCGCCAGCCAGCCAGTCCGTATAGCCATTCTCGATATCACCGGTGTTGTTACGGTCGATACCCAGGTGGCGCAAACCCTCATTCAAGCGGCCCAGGCCGTCAAACTACTCGGCGCCCAGGTGATATTGACCGGTATTCAACCCCAGATTGCCCAGACACTCGTGCATCTTGGCGTTGATCTCAGCCATATTGTTACCTATAGCAGCCTGCATACGGGCATTACCTATGCGCTGCACCGTGAGCATGCTGCCAATCACAGGCTGCATTAAGCAGCCTGTGATACCGCAACATCCGTTGGTACTCTGGACACCGGGACACAGTAACCTGTGCCCCGGTTTGCCGCTAAAACGAAATCGACTGATCCTGAATGACCGACTCGGGCCACAGGCGAATACCCCGTTCCAGTCGATTTTCAGCCCCTATCTGGCAATGGTCGCTTACAATTGCCCCATCGGTAATCACCGTACCGCTCTTGACCGTGTTGCCCCGGCCCAGCACACAGCGACGCAGCGAGACCCCTTCTTCAAGGCGATTCTCTTCCCACAGCACAGCATCTTCAATTGTTACATTTGGCCCAATATGACAGCGTGCTCCGATTACTGTTGGCCCGATAATGTTTGCCCCACGGGCAATATGGACCCCTGCACCAATTACTAGTGGGCCGACCAATTGCACATCGTCATCGATCTGGGTTTCACCGTCAATCCAGATGCGGTTTCTTACCTCACGTCCTGGAAAGGGCACCTGGATCCGCCCGATCAGAATATCGTGGTTCACCTCAAGATAGTTGTGCGGACGACCAATATCTGTCCAATAATTGCGGGTAGGGTAGCCAAACATCGGGTCGCCCGTCTGGAGCAGCACCGGAAAGAGACCACGCTCAAACATATAGTGCTGGTTGGGTGGCACATAACGAAACATGTCGGCATGAATGATATAGGTACCAGCATTGATCAAATTGGTCCGTACATCTTCGGCACGCGGCTTCTCCAAAAAGCGCTGGACGCGATTCTCGGTATTCATCTCGACTAGACCAAACTGGGTTGGATCATCGACCGGGGTGAGCGCAATCGTCGTTTTACTGCCCTTGCTTTGATGAAAGGCGAGCATTGCCCGTAGATCAAGATCGGTCAGAATATCACCGTTAAAGATAAACGTATCGCCATCGAGCATATGCTCGACATTTTTCACTGCTCCGGCCGTGCCCATCGGTTCTGCCTCTTCCATTACATGCACGCGCAAGCCGAGACGAGAGCCATCGCCCAGCGTTTCGCGGAACTGATCGGCCAGATAGCGTACTGCTAGAATAACTTCTTCGATGCCCTGTTCCTGTAAGCGTAGCAACATATGTTCGATAAATGGTCGATTAGCCAGCGGTATCATCGGTTTGGGCGTGTTGCATGTCAGCGGTCGCAGACGAGTGCCCAATCCACCTACCAGAATCACTGCTTTCATAGCGGTTGTGGCTGCGACAGAGCGCAACCATCCTCCTTTCATCGGGTTTCAAGGCAGTGCTGAACCTCTCGATAGAGAACGGTTCTGGTTGCCCGATTCAGGCCATACCCACCCGGCGGCACCTACGAGGAACGCCGCCGTGCTCTTCTTTCCTGGGTTTATTATACCCGATCAATCCATACCGAACATTTGCAGAATGTATGTCTCGCTGAATCCCTGTCTTCGCAATGGCGCATAAATATCCCGTTCCAGATCAGGAACATACGAACGTAGCACCTCGATCATTGGCGTCGTCGGTTCAATGCAGGAACGTCCGATATTCGCGGGCAACACCACCGAATCACCGCGCTCCAGCCGCATCTGGCTCTCGCCTGTTGTCAGCATACCCTCGCCTTGCAGTACGGTAAGCACATCAAGACTGTCTGAACGAGTCGTATGGATTTTTCTACTGCGTAAGCGCCAACGTTCCAGGGCGAAATGCGAGCAGGCTACCAGAAGAGAGCGGCTATCACCACGGTCGAGCGGCAATGGCTCACGGCGAGGGTTCAGTGATGGCGTCATACGCATCACATCCAGTGCTTTATCCAGGTGAAGTGTGCGCATTTTACCGGTTGATTGATCGATACGACCATAGTCATAGACACGGTAGGTCAAATCAGATGTCTCTTGAATTTCAAAGAGCATAATCCCCCCGTTGATGGCGTGGAGCGTACCAGCCGGCACAAAAATAATATCACCGGCCTTGATCTGCACATGTTGCACAAAATCTTCCAGGTGTTGCGCTTCAACCGCGCGGTGAAGTCTCACGGTCAACTGCATGCTTCAGCCCATAAATAATATCGGCGCCCGGCTCGGCGCTCAAAATATACCAGGCTTCGGTTTTGCCATGAAAGCCGGTATGGGCTTCATATTTATGCGCATAGTCATCATTTGGATGCACCTGCAGGGACAATCGTGAACTGGCATCAAGAAACTTGAGCAACAGCGGGAACCCATATCCATACCGTTCCGGTGAGCGGGTACCAACCAACTGTTCGCCATAGTGCTCGGTGAGTTGGGCCAGCGTCTGCCCTGCAAGTGGGCCATTGAGCACCGGGTTTTCGTCAAACACTTCCCATGTTTCGCCCAGATGTTCGGGGTAGGGCTGCGGGAGATCGAGCCATTGAGCAATGCGTTGGCCACCCCAGAGTCGCGGAACGAGTTTGCGCTCAACCAGGAGCGGATAGAGTGTTGGTGTAACAATCGACATAGATAACGATTCCCTCTTATCGCGTACCGGTGTTAAAATGGACATATATAACCTCTTATATAGAGAATTTCATCATTTGTGTGTCTTGTACCTTCACTGGTTGTGAGGTTGTCAGGGGGCGTTTATTGCTTGTTATGAAGCCACATGTTTTAGTATACCACCGATTATTGCCAAATAGCAAGCAAAAACAAAGTACTCTGGTCCTATTTTATCAACGTTGACACATTGTTGTTTCACGACACCTGCGGTACAATAAGGGCCGGTTCCGCAACACACATGGAGTAACCAGCGTGCGTCTGCTATATGCCATTCCGCGTTATGGCCCACAGTTTATGAGCAACGAAACCCACGGTGAGGTCGTCCGCGAACTGCTACGCCTCGGCCTTGAGGTCGATGTGCTCAGCTTTACGACCCGTGATCATGCTGGTGGGCCGGGTGGTTGGGGCAGCGGCTTTGGCAACGAGCGCGTCTACCGCCATATCCAGAACGCGACCATGCTTGAGCGACTCTCCACGCCGCTTGCTCGCTATGGCCTGCACTACGAATATTTCGGCTCGATGCTGGCCGGCTACCTGGCCCTGACACGCCAGCAGTCGTATGACCTGATTCATCTTGAAGGCACCTTCCCACTGGGCGCCATTGCGGCACTGGCGCATCCGCACATTCAACGCCCTTATGTGATTACCACGACCGGCGGTGATCTCTTTCGCTTGCCCGGTCAGGGCTACGGCTATGGTCACCACCTCCTGCCGCGCACACTCATGCGCCTGGCCCTGCGTTACGCCGCCTGGGTGCGTACCAATTCGCGTCTCAGTGCTCGCCTCTGTCTGGGCTATGGTGCCAACCCGCAGCGGATCACGCCCTTGCCTGTAAGTATTGCCAATGCCGGTTACCCCCCCGCCGATCAGCCGCTGGCAGCGTACCGCGCTACCTGTCGTCAGCAGGTCTCGGCGCAATTCGGCTGGTCTGATACGACCATGCCCACACTGGTCTGTGTGGGTCGGCTCATTTCCGTCAAAGCGCCGGAACTGGTCATCGCAGCCCTGCCAGCGATTATCAAGGCGATTGGCCCGGTGCGTCTGTGCATCATCGGGCCGGCGCGGGTTGATCCACTCAAAGGCGATTACCTTGCCTTTTTGCAGCAGCGTGCGGCCGAACTGGCGGTCAGTCCGTTCTGTACGTTTACCGGTCTTATTCCGCCCACCGAGATCAAAACGTACCTTGCCGCCGCCGATTTGCTGGTCGTTCCCTCGCTCATCGAGGGTCTGAACCGGGTTGTGATGGAAGCCGGGGCTGTCGGTACCCCCACCGTCATCAGTGATGGCGCCGGTGCGGCCGAGCTGGTGGCAATCTATGGATGCGGACTGATGACCCCGGCGGGCAATATCGCCGCGCTGGCCCATGCCATCACGCGTATGCTCACGACGCCACAGGCGCTGGCCCAGTGTGGCGAACGGGCACTCCACCTGGCCGACGACTGTTCGGCTGCTGGTATTGCTCGTGGTCTCGTTGCCATCTATCAGCATGCCCTCAATAGATAAATGAACACATGTTTTGATACATACACAACCGTTCCAGCTGCAAACAGCCACCCGGTATCTTCCATGCTATTACCAGCAAGTCCTTGACAGAGCGGCATTCTATGCGTTATAATTAGATAGTGTTGAAAGTACACTAAAGGAGCGTTGCATGGAAGAGACCGCTGCTACCTATGATCCATCACGTTATGAGCGACCATCAGTCACGGTTGATGTTGTCATTTTCACGCTCCATCACCGTGAATTGCATCTGTTGCTGGTACAGCGCCGGCGCTGGCCGTTTGACGGCTACTGGGCGCTTCCCGGCGGTTTTATCGAAATGCATGAATCGCTCGAAGAGTCGGCCCGGCGCGAATTAGAAGAAGAGACCGGCGTGCGCGATGTCTATCTCGAACAGCTCTACACCTTTGGCGACCCGGGCCGCGACCCACGCACGCGCGTGATTAGCGTGACCTATTTTGCCCTTGTTCGCTCGGATGAGCAGCAGCTGCGGGTGAGCGATGAAACCACCGATGTACGCTGGTTTCCGATCCATGCGGTGCCCCGTGAGCTTGCTTTTGACCACGAACAGGTGCTGAACTACGCCTTATCACGGCTGCGATCCAAGCTCGAATATACGACTCTGGCCTTTCAGCTTTTGCCCGAGGTCTTTAGTATCCTTGAGCTGAAAGATATTTATGAGCAAATTCTGGGTGAGAAGCTCGATAAAGGCAACTTCTATCGCAAAATTCGCGAGGCCGGCGTGCTCGAAGAGACTAACCTGGTACGCGAGGGGCGTGGCCGGCCCACACGCCTCTGGCGCTTCCGCCATGATCGCAGTGACAAGCAGTTTGTGTTTCGCTGGCGTGAAGACCGAGGCGACAAATCCGATGATCCGGAGCAAGAAGGAGCATAACCCATGCCACAGATACTGATTGCCCAACTCCGTCCGACCAAGGGCGATTACCACGCCAACCACGAACGGCTG
>JAAURD010000124.1 GCA_012034075.1 Chloroflexaceae bacterium
TCCTGGGCAAAGATCAGATCAACCGCACTGGAGACACCTTGAAATCGGTGGGGACAAACAGCGGGATGCGATGGTCATTGGCGACCAGAATAATCGTCGCAAACGGCGGCGGCTCCTCCAGCGTCTTGAGCAGCGCATTGGAAGCCTCAATGCTCAGCCGCTCGGCATCGTGCAAGACAAACACCCGCCGCCGGCCTTCATACGGTCGCAACGCGATATCACGCTGCCATGCCCGCACGGTATCAATCTTCAGCTCTTTCTGCCGCGCCGCATCTTCTGCTTTGACCGCCTGACCCTGCGTGGTCATACTGGCGATGCGTACATCCGGATGATTGCCATGCTCAATCCGGCGACAGGTCGAACAGACCAGACAGGGTTGCTCTTGCTGTTGTTCGCAATTAAGTACCTGGGCCAGACGCAACGCCAGACGTGCTTTGCCCACACCCTCCGGCCCCGTAAAAAGGTAGGCATGCGCCGTCTGCTGATGGGCAATACTGTGTTGTAGGGATGCAACCGCCCACGCATGACCAATCATATCCCAGTTCTGGGGCGCAGCGGGCTGTGCCCTTGTAGCAGCATCGGGCATCATCTCAAGCCGTCAACGAACGAAACACCAGCACCGCGTTGATGCCGCCAAAGCCAAACGAATTAGACATCGCAATCGCCACTTCGCCCGGCCGTGCTTCATTCGGAATGTAATCGAGATCACAGCGTGGGTCAGCATCTTCCTGGTTCAGGGTTGGCGGCATCAAGGCATGCTGCATTGCTAGCAGGGCCGCCGCACTTTCCACCGCACCGGCTGCCCCAGTGAGATGCCCAATCATCGACTTGGTTGAGCTGATCGGCACACTGTAGGCATACTCATCAAATGCCTGCTTGATTGCCTGGGTCTCCGCAATATCGCCGGCAATGGTGCCGGTCGCATGTGCATTGATATAATCCACCTGCTGCGGCGCGACATGCGCACTGGCCAAGGCTCGTTGCATTGCCCGTGCCGCACCAGCGCCCTGCGGCTCCGGCGCCGTCACATGATACGCGTCACACGTCGTCGCATAGCCGATCATCTCTGCATACACGGTCGCACCACGGCGGCGGGCATCGCTCAGGCGCTCCAATACTAGCACACCCGCGCCCTCACCCGGTACAAAACCATCACGTTGCAGATCAAACGGTCGCGAAGCTCGCTCAGGCTCATCATTGCGGCTGCTCAAAGCCCGCATGGCACAAAAGCCTGCCAGACTGATCTGGCTAATCGGCGCCTCGGCGCCACCAGCAAGCATCACCTGGGCATCACCCCGCCGAATAATCGCCGCCGCTTCGCCAATCGCCTGCGCACTGGCCGCACAGGCAGTGCAGATAGCGGAGTTATAGCCGCGCAAATCGAGATGCAACGCCACCTGACACGACGGCATATTGGGTAGCGCCATGGGAATGTAGAACGGGCTGACGCGCATATTGTTATGCGAGAGCATTGTTTGTACCGCCTGTTCGGTATCCGGAAACGAAGTCGCCCCACACGCAATCAACACTCCTACATCATTGCGGTTGAGCGCTTCGAGATTCAAGTCCGCATCATCGACGGCGAGCCGCGCCGCCGCTACCGCAAACTGGCTACTGCGTGACATGCGGCGGGCATCCTTGGTTTCCAGAAACTGATGCGGATTCCAGTCCGGTACTTCAGCGGCGATCTGGCACGGAAACGGGCTGGGATCGCACAATGTTATGCGCCGAACCGCGCTACGACCACGGCTAATACCACTCCAGAAGGGTTCAATGCCTATGCCAAAGGGACTTACCAGACCAATGCCGGTAATCACCACGCGCTGATCATCGTCCGGATCATCGAGCAGACGGGGTTGTGGGCGCGGCAACGGTTCATTGTAGAGCACCTCTTCCAGCAAACGCTCAATCTGGTTTGCAATCGACTCTTCTGAGAACAACTCACGCTGCGAAGCCAGCGCGAATAACCGTTGACGAAGGATATCCCGTTGACTCCTGCTGATGTGTACCATACAGTATAGACCTTGCCGCTGTGTATGAATCGGTTTCCGAACGCATCGTCCAGCATCATTGAACATGGACTGGTAGTTACCGATGACACAGCGATTATAGCATGTTCGGCTGGTAATCACAATTGATCGAACGAACGGTTTCATCATTTTGTCATCTTCTATGAGCACGATCAGCCCGTTTGCCCAACGTTTATACTGCTAGAAGATGGCTTGATAGTGGCGTGGAGAACGGAGCACCATGAATGAACCAACGGAATTAGCACGGGCGCAGCAAGCGCTTGACGAGGCCAATGCAACGGTTGAGCAGGCCGAACAAGCATTGCAACAGGCAATCACGCTGCATGAGCAGATGCAGGCAGTTGGCGCCAATCCCAATGCGCATGTTGATCTGACTATGCTCCAAAACTATCGCCGCGTCATGCAGCAGATGCTCGAACGCATACACCTGCCAGCACCATTGGTTGTTGCTGGTAGCGAGACCATGCTGCCCTCTACGAATCTCTTTGAACGACTGCGCTTATGGTTTCGTGGTGACCGCTCTGACGACGACTTACTGCGTGAACGCCATGAATTAGCTGTCATCTGTCAGGATATGATTGCTACCATAGATCAAATCGATCAGCAGGTTACCCAGATGGTGCAGACCTATGAGACCAACCAGCAGCAGGAACAGCATGTCGCTGCCAGTCTGGTGACGTTACGTCAGCAGCAACTCGACATAGCCCGCCAGCAGCAGGCCGAAGCCCAGAGCTGGGTACAGGCGGTGATGACAGCGATTGAGCAATGCCAGCAGCATGTGGATCGCGTGAAGCAAGATATTGTACACCACCAGCAAGAGCTCGATCGGGCCGATCAACTCCTCGCTCACGAGCGCCGCGATATCACCCGCTTGCTGGCACACCTGCAAATCGTCAAAATGAAGATGATCGCCCTTGATAGCAATTTCTCTCAATAGATGATACCGTCTGATAGCGGTGTTAGAGCATAGGCATCTGAGCGTGCCGGCATCCTACCGGCATGCGGTCCTCACAGTGCTCGGTTTTTTTGACCGATCGCTTTCTGATGCGGCCCTCACCCCCAGCCCTCTCCTAATTCGGAAGATGGAAGCATAAATGAGCATAGATGAGCTTGTATCCTGCTTTGCACCCGAATTTGGTATGAGCCATGTCGAAACCAAAAAACCTACCCTTGAGAGCACCCCCAGCCCCGCTCCCAAGGCGCGAGAGAGGAGACGATGCCAGCACGGCCTCCCTTCTCCCCTTGTGGGAGAAGGGCCGGGGATGAGGGATATGCAGACGGGACGTCCGCATGCCAGTTACCCAGCCGCGCGATACTGAACTGGCTGATCAATGTAACTGGTCTCAGCAATGGCTTGCAGCAGGTGCGCACCGCGAAAATCCGGCCAACAGACCGGCGTGGTCCAGAAAACACTGCGGGCGGTATCCCACAGCAAGAAATTCGATAACCGTTGCTCACCGCTGGTGCGTATCAGCAGATCCGGGTCGGGCAGATCATGCGTGGCAAGATGCGCTTTGATCGTCTCTTCCGTAATCGCCGATGGCGGAATACCCTGGCGCATAATCTCCTGAACGGCTGCCACAATATCGGCCCGGCCGCCATAATCAAACGCCACTGACAGGGTCAGACGGCGGTTGTGGCGGGTCAAAGCCAGGGCATGGTGGACTTTGCGCTCCAAGCTCTTGCTCACCCGATCAGTCCGCCCAAGATGACGTAACCGCACACCCATGGCATGCAGCGATTGGACCTCGCGGTCCAGAAAAGCACTCATCACATGGAGCATACCAGCAACTTCCAGCGGTGGCCGTTGCCAGTTTTCGGTTGAAAATGCATAGAGCGTCAGGTACGAAACCCCGGTATCAATGCATGTCTGCACCAATTCGATAATATGCGCGGTGCCAGCATGATGACCAGCCGTTCGCGATAACCCACGCTTGCGTGCCCAGCGACCATTGCCATCCATTAAGAGCGCAATATGCTGTGGCACTGAGAGATACGGATGGGATCCCATATGTTGTACCATACCTGATCGTATTCAATTGGCGGTCTTTCATCCTGTTACGATACAGCCTAGTAAAAAAAAGAAACATCGTCAACCTGGCAAAGGACAAGAAAAGGATAACATTCGATACTGATCGCAACAGTGTCTTGTCTGAATACCCTTTCGTGAGGTTCGGTTGCTGTGGTACAGCGTTCCTATTTCGAGTTCATCTACTGTAGCACAGTATCTGCCAAATATGCAAGAAGGCTTTTGCAATGGGCTTGCTCCAGACGCAACGATATTCTATCGTGTCATGGCTATGACATATTGGTCATATTGGTCATGCTGCTGCATACGTTACCGGCCAGAAGGGTTACCCATGGGTGAAAGAAGATTGATTGCTTGTGAGCGGAGACGATGCCAGGCGTTCGGCAGCTTCAGCAATGCGTTTGCTCATACCAGCAAAAATCAACCCATGAGCAGGATACAGCACAGACCAGTATAGCAATCCGAACAAGCCATCTGGCACAAAAAACGCCGTCTGGATGAGTCGCGTCGAGCCATGCTCCGTAGGGATCGCCTCAAATTGCAACCAGCCACGCCCTGGCAATGTCATCTCGGCGCGGAGACGGATCAGACGGTTGGGCTGCACCTCTTCTACCCGCCAGAAATCGACCGGATCGCCTACCCGCAGTTCATGGGCATCACGGCGCCCGCGACGCATGCCCACGCCGCCAATCAAGCGGTCCAGCCAGCCACGCAGGTGCCAGGCCCAGTTGTAAAAGAGCCAGCCACGCTGCCCGCCAAGCGATGCAAACGTGCGATAGACCTGCTCTGGGGTTGCCCGCACCACCAGCTGGCGCGTTTCGCTGATGATGCCCTCCTGGTTGGTGAGCATCACCGGTGGAATATCGCGCTGGGTAGTGAAGAGCGCATCACTCCAGGCGGTCTTGACCCGCCCCTGTTCCAGGCTATCCAGCGCCAGCTGCACGGCTGTTTGATAGGCCATCGGCTGGATTGCCGGGAAGAGCTTGTGCGCACGATGATCGCGCACAACCACTTCATTGCGTAACCCATCAATGAGGGGTCGGCTGAGCGAGGCCGGGATAGGCGTGACCAGATGCACCCAGTACGAAGAGAGACGCGGCGTCAGCACCGGCACCGGTAGCAAAAAGCGTTGCAGCCCGCGAGCACGGGCATAGCCCAGCATCATCTCGGCATACGTCTGGATGTCGGCGCCGCCAATCTCAATGATCTGCCCCGCACTCTCGGGCTGCTCCAACGCCCCCGCCAGATACGCCAGCACATCCCGAATGGCAATCGGCTGGATGCGTGTATAGACCCAGTGCGGACAGATCATCACGGGCAGGCGTTCGCTGAGATAGCGGATCATCTCAAACGACAGGCTGCCCGATCCCACAATCACCGCTGCACGAAACTCGGTCACTGGTATGCCCGAAGCACGCAGCACATCGCCGGTCTGCTGGCGCGAGCGCAGATGGTCGGAGAGCGGGCTGTTGGAATCGCCCAGCCCGCCGAGATAGATAAGACGCTGCAGCCCAGCTTGAGCCGCTGCTGTGCCGAAGTTCCGCGCAGCCAGCATATCACGTGCATGAAAGTCACCATGGCCGATCATACTATGGATCAGGTAGTAGGCCGTCTGCACACCATCCAGCGCCGGTTGCAACGTTGTCGGTTGCAACACATCGCCCTCAGAGACTTCGACCCTGGAGAGCCAGGGACGGCCCTGCAAGCGTCGTGCATCGCGGACCAGCACGCGCACGGTGACATCATTCTCAAGCAACTGCTCGACCAGGCGACCACCAACATAGCCAGTTGCGCCAGTAACCAGTATAGGGTTGTGATCAACCATCATTGTCCTTTCTCTCTCTCAGGCACAGGGTATGGGGAAGGAGTATTGCCTATGCTATTGTATCACGAGCCGCGAAGATATGCGGTATCATGCATGTTCAGGTTTGCGCGGTGTACGGTTGAGAGGTGATGCAAAAAAGACTGTTTGGCTTGCTCTGGGTGCTGCCAGCACTGCTGGACACCATGGTGGGAGTTCCTAAAAAAGGACGTTTATGTTGTGCTGGTTGGTTCTAGGTTGTGCATGACCGTTGCTATTTCATGAGCAAACGTTTGTGACAGGAGCCACTCAGTATAGGTACGATGGTTTGGCTGGATCGGCTTTATCTGATCATTGAGATAATACAGTACTACATCCGGGTAATACCAATGGGTATATCCCAGAGTCTGTAAGCGCAAACAGAGATCAATCCCATCACCTTCATCGGTGCAATACAATGTCTTCGATCTGCCCGCTTCTTGATAGCGTTTCTGGGCTACCATAAAACAGTCTGTGCCAATGGCAGGCACTTGACGGGCAATGTTAGCTCTTGGAAGGTTACGATGCAAGCCTTGAAAAGAGGTCTTGATCTCCCAGTGATGGATAGCAACAGTGTCTGATAGAGGCGAAAAGAAGAGACCAGCATGGTGCAATGACTCATCTTCATACAGCAGTTTCGCGCCCAAAACACCAATAGTGGGTGTCGCATCATAAAACGCTACCATGGCAGCAAGCCAACCAGTCGTCACCGGCAGCATGTGTGCCGAAAGCCAGAACAACAGCCGACCACGGGCCAGCATAATCCCGATCATCCGTGCAGTTGAGGTTTCAACCGGTTGCGATAGTGTGACCACGCGAAAAGGGAGTTGATAGAGATCAGCAAACATGCGGCTATACTGTGCCAGCATTTCACTGTGCTGCCCTATATTAAGCACGTAGATAATATCAGATTGCTGGATGGCCGGATCACGTGCAAACTGAACCGATTGGTGCTGTATCTGGTCGATCTGTGCGTTACCATCGACTGAGGCATCCAGTACGATAATCAGTGAGACATCCGGAGTTGCATTGGGTCTCCCATATTGCAGAACGCGCTTGATACGAAAGCCTGCATGCATCTGTTGTTGCAGTTGCTCAAAGGCGGGGTGAATATGGTGCTGAAACACGGTGGTATCAAACGTGCCAGGTTCACCGACCAGAGCATCAAGAATGGCATCACGTGTTTTCCATGGTTCATATGACAATGGGAGAGCAATTGCCGTTTTGGTGAGGGTTGCATTCTGCACACGCATAACCCAGGGTTGTGTTGTCTTTTGGGGCCGCTTTGAGGAGAACAAACAGAAAAAGCCTTCGTCTTGCATGTTCAACATGCGAAAGGGACCGTATTGCCGTGCGAGATCGGTACGGGGATAGCGATAACAGTGATCGGTCAGTGTTATGTGTTCACCATCGGGGGCAATCGCTATGATACGGGTAACCGGTGTCATTGGACTGCGAAACCAGCCACAGATCAAAACGTGCGTGTCGCTTATGACGAACATGCCATCAACATGCAACCGCATGATCTGGCCCAAGCGAAGTTTGTTGATGAGCGGGATGCGAATGAGTTTGTGATAAAGCTGTGGGTGATTGCTGCGCAACCAGATACCCAGCGGTTTTCGGAAACGCTTGAGCCGGTTTAAGAGAGCCATACGATACCACTCGTCAGATTATTTACAACTGTTTGTGCTGACACAGTCTCTGATAGATCTGGGCCATCGAAAGAGCTGCTTCTTCAATGGAACGTACTGCTGGAATACCAGCCTCAAGCTGCTCCCACTGTTCGGCGTTGCTGACAGCGTGTGTCAGGGTTTGGGCCAGACTCTGGGCGCTCCCAGTTTGGAAGTGAAAGCCATTGACTCCATGCGTCACATGCTCAGCCATACCGCCAATATCACTACATATGACCGGTCGTCTATGCATAAATGATTCCTGAATCACCAGTGGTGCGTTCTCCCACCAGATCGATGGCACGACCACCCAATCGACCGATTGCATCAAGTCGGGCAGCTCATCTGGATGATACCTTCCATGCAATGTAACGCAACAGCGGGTCTGTTTCAGTAAGACTCGCACACGGTCTTGGAATTGTTCGTTTTCCATTTCCAGACCGCTGCCAAAGATCGATAGGCGGAGTTTGAACTTGCGGGCCGTGCCATTCTGGATCAGAATACGCATCGCTTTTAATACGACATCAATACCCTTATAGCGGCAAACCCGACCAAAAAAGGCAAAGCGATTGCGTACCTGTTGCGGTGGAGCTTGCATGTTTACCGGTAGAGAGGGCACATGACCATTCGGTTCATGCTGAATCTTCTGCTCTGGAATACCCCAGTTAACATAACGATCTTTCAGAAATCGGCTCGGCGCAAAAAATCGATCAACTACTGATAGATGCGCTTGTAGAAAGGCTTTCCGTCGAAAAAAAGCAACAGGTGCTATCTCTGGAAAACACCTATGACAGCGTTGCGGATCGGCATAATCACACAGGGCATTGTTGAATTTCCGAATCATCTGTCCATTATGATGGCAGATCGCCAGGTACTCATGCCATGTCATACAGATAAGGGCATGAGGGAGAGTCATGCGTGTTTGCCAGAGCAGATCATATCCAAGGAACATGATATGATGAAAATGGACAACATCGGGTTGAACAGCGCGAAGAAACTCGTCGAAGGAGTTGGTGAGCGGTTGCTGCCCATGTTGCGATCGGTATATCTGGTACAAAGAGAGCCATTGACGCCCATGGGTAGCGAACCAGTATTCATGGGTTTCCGCACGTATCAGACTAAACCGCGTGCCAGCACGTTGCATGGGCGGATCAATGGACAATCCCCCAACCTGTGCCAGAAAGAGCGAGTCACACATTTCCGTAGCCCGCATTGCGTGGTGCAGGGCCAGCGCGTAGATTTCGGTACCGCCAGGCCGCAGATCCGGGTGATTGTGACACACATATAAAACACGAAGTGGGGTACTCATAGAGTCGACGGCAAGCGTTCCCTTTCTGCTTTCATGCGTTGCAACCGATCGGCAAAGAGCTGCTGCGCATAGGCATACAATGCGATATCTAATTGATTGCGTTCGAGAATTGCTGATTCAAGTTCGGGAGTAACCGCATATTTAAGTGCTGATGGCGTCACATTACGTGAATCACAGTGTTCGATAGGTGACCAACCAAAGGTATAACAGAGCAACCGTAATGATTCATCAAAATGCTCAGTAATTCCGACAAAAGCACATTCATCAAGGTGGGCCTTTGCCAGAGCCAGCGCATCGTGTGGCGGCAGATCCGATAATGCTCTGGGAGACAACCCGGCTAAAACAGCAGTCTGTTTATTATGGGGTCGATAATCGGTGCATTCAGGATTGAGAATAAAGTCGTCAAGGCTGACAAACTGACTAGCATCCTGTCGCGTCTTGAGATATTGTCCATGTTCCGAGACAACCCGTTTGAGTGGATGACGCAACATGGTGAGCAGAACCGGTTTACGCGGTAAGACCCCAATAGCCCGCCGATAGTGTGCATGGGTATGCACGATCTGTGCATCGAAGACGCGATAGTAACGAGCGATGGTCCAACGGTGTAAGACCTCGGTATGTTCGAGGTTCTGAAAGGATGCTGAACCAACCACCGAACACAAGATAGCGACCAGTGTCGTACCGCCAGTCTTGGGCAGATGCAAAAAGCAGAGCATATCTTGCTCACGCAGGGTGTATTGGATATTTCTCGTCATAGGTTGGGTCATGGGAACCGTTCTGTTTGTCTGTTCGGTTGCGCTCATCTATCACGGAGTATCACTGTGGGTTGTGTTTGCGTTTAGGTCTTCTGCCACGTAGCAATGATCGCCGCCAGGCTCGCCCAGGGAGACGTTGATGCAGCAATCGGGCCATACGTGCCATCCCCCACCAGTACCATCCCAATTCGCGGAGACGCAAGATTCGCGCCAGCATCGGGTTGGCAACCGTGGCACGGTCCGGTTGCACTGCTTGCTGAGCCTGCATCGGGTTGGGTCGAGCTTGATTGGTTGGTCGGGGGGGTTGTGCTGCTTGCCCGGTTTTGTTGCGGTTGCCCTGGCGCGATGATGCTGGTGATGGTCGTTCTGACGGTATCACAACCAGTTCGGATACCAGTTGCTGCATCCGTTGCTGAAAGAGTTCAGTAGCAAATGCATACAATTCAAGATCAAGGTGATTCCGATCTTGTATCATCTGCAAGAGGTCCGGGTCTATCTGCTTGCGCTTCGTGGGGTTGGGCGAGCGTTCGAGGTGGGGAATAGCATCGTTCGAGAGACCAGGCCAACCCATTGTATGGTTGAGCAGGTGAACCGATTCGGTAAAGCGTTCCATAAGGCCAAAAAAGGCGTACTGTTCGAGTTTCTCTTTTGCCAGATAGAGCAATGCCGCATCGGAAAGCCAGGAACCATCTTCGGCGACCTGATAGTTGCCCTGAACTGCACCGGCCAGCCAGCGGGTTTGCACATTGTCCAGGCGAAAGCGATACTCTTCGGTATAGGGAGGATTGGTCACAAACGCTTGCAGACTCACGTCAGGCGCAATCCACTCCATGCGCCAGGCATGCGCATAGAAAGAGAGCAGCCGTGTTACCGGTTCACGGAGCATGGTGATCAACACTGGTTCAGGCTGAATATACTGATACACCGCCTGATCATATGGACCAAAGGGCAAATGCCCGCGTATGAATCGATACTGTTGGCTCTCCTGTTTGGACAGATGGCAAATCTGTTGTTGCGATTCCAGCGTATCAAGAACAAGCGTCCGTTCGACAGGGCAGTGATACTGCAACAACTGGGCCAATGATGTTCCACCGGTCCGTGGAATATGGACGAACATCAACACATCGTCTTGATGTAGCGGAAATCGCAACGGTTTAATAAACGGTTTCATGATTCAATTAAACTCCTAATAGCGCCTGTTCTGCTTCCATCTGTTGCAGACGTCTGGTAAAGAGTTGCTGTGCGTAGGTGTACAGTTCCAGGTCTAACGCATTTTGTTTGAGGATAAGGGCTTCCTGTGCCGGTGTTATCTCCGGTCTCAGTTCAGCTGGCGTCACATTCTGTGATATATAGTGTTCAATCGGTGACCAGCCAAACGTATAACAGAGCAGCCGCAGCGAATCATCAAAGCGTTCAGTCAGTCCAACAAAGGCGCAGCTATCCAGATGAGTCTTGGCAATCGCTACAACCAACGCATCAGACATCTGTTCGCCCCTGGTGTGTCCAATACCTGCGAGCACAGCAGCCTGATGGTTATACAGGTTGCCATGGTTGTTCCATTTGCCCATATTCCTTACCCCGTTCGTATTCTGGAGAAAATCAGATAAGGTCACGGGCCTGACATGGAACCATGCCATCGATTGTACCTGATACCGATAGAGCGAGAGTGTCCGTTCCAGGGGATGGCGCAGCAGCGTGATACAGACCGGCTTGCGGGGTAAGAGACGATGGATCGTTGCATAATGATAGGATGTATGCACAAACCGTGTTTGGGAAAGATTGGGCAAGATACTTTCCAGTCGAGATAACGGTTCGTGTTTCATCCGAGCCACGGCCTTCGGCGCAAAGAAACGCTGCACAATCGTTGCCAGGGTTGTCCCGCCAACACGATAGCAATCCAGCAAGCACAACAGATCCTGCTCGCGCAACTGGTGCCGGCGACTCTGGATAGCAGAGGTACTCACTGTGCTTGTTGCTCCTGCTGCATGCGCTGAAAGCGTGCCAGAAAGAGTCGTCGGGCATAGGCATAGAGCTGCAGGTCGAGTTGATGATGCTCCAGAATAAGCGCTTCCAGTTCCGGCGTGACCTCTGGCTTTAGTGCAGCCGGCGTGATATTCCTGGATGTGTAGTGTTCAATCGGTGACCAGCCAAACGTGTAACAGAGCAGGCGCAAGGACTCATCAAACTGCTCGGTAATGCCAACAAAGGCGCACTCATCAAGGCGTCGCTGCGCAATCGCCAGCATATCCTGGGGAGAGAGCACATCGGGATGCATCGTGGTGCCGGCAAGTTGGCGGGTCTGCATATTGTGTTTCGACCCAATCGAATGCGACACAAAATCAGTAAAATCCTGAACGCCTTCCCCCAGCAGCATCGAACGCTTCTGCTGTTGTCCATAGAATGAGATAAACTGTTTGAGGGGATGACGAAGCATCGTCAGAAAGACAGGTCTACGCGGCATAACTTTATTAGTGATATTATAGTCCATATGTGACCGCAAAATGCGGTCTCGTTGCATTTTCTGGTACAGATCATGCGTCATAGATAGTGATTTTGAATACGTCGGAATATAAGTAAATGCTTGCCGGGGGAAGTGTGAACGCAAAACATGGATCAATGAACTGCCTGCTGTTTTTTTGATATGCACAAAACACAGCACATCATGTTCACGTAATGGTCGTTGTAACGGCGTGGTAGGGAGAACCGTCATAAAGATAACACCCAGCGAATTTTACTTGTTTCCGGTTTGAATATGATCGGACAACAGCGTATGTTTGATAGTTAGCCTTATAACTTGGGTATTATACCATATCATAGACAACATGAGACCAGGCGGCAGTGTTCGGATAGCGGACATGTCGATTGGTCTGTTTATGGCCGATACATAGAGCATGCCTGCGCTGATCAGCATATCGCACCAGTGTGGACTATGTGGCGAAGCAATCGCAATCGATTTGCGAAACGGTTTCACTATGATGTGCCCAATAGCGCCTGTTCTGCTTCCATCTGTTGCAGACGTCTGGTAAAGAGTTGCTGTGCGTAGGTGTACAGTTCCAGGTCTAACGCATTTCGTTTGAGGATAAGGGCTTCCTGTGCCGGTGTTATCTCCGGTCTCAGTTCAGCTGGCGTGACATTCTGTGAGACATAGTGTTCAATTGGTGACCAGCCAAACGTATAACAGAGCAGCCGCAGCGAATCATCGAAGCGTTCAGTAAGACCAACGAACGCACAACCATCCAGATGAGCCTTGGCAATTGCTACAACCGACGTATCAGACATCTGTTCGTCCC
>JAAURD010000125.1 GCA_012034075.1 Chloroflexaceae bacterium
TCCGTCCCTATTTGCTCATCAGGGCAAACGTACTGGAACCTCGCATCTATTGAAACGGTATATGCGCCGGTTGTTCTCTGTTCGCTTTCCATATCTATGATAGCATGCTCGAGTCAACATGGCATTAACGTTCTATTTGCGTTTCGTTATCATGTGAATGGGTACACACGCTTGCTGGGGAAGATGAAAACATCCTGGTGCGGTTTGGTACCGCACCAGGGGTGTTGCACTGAGAAATGGCTGTCTTGTTGACTGGTTTAGGGACCGACACGAAAACCACAGTTTGGGCAAAAGACTGCGGTAGTTGGCATCATAAAACTACAGGTAGGGCATTGCCGCTTTGCTACTGGTGTTTCTGATGCTGGTGGTGTTGGCGGGGCATAACTGCTGGCCGGCGGTGGGGTATACCCGCTTGCTGGCGACTGGTCACCGGAAGTGGGTTCATCCCAGATAGGTACAGATTGAGCCTGCGACTGATCATTCGCCGCCCCTGCTGGTACCGTATAGTTTTGTATCTGGGCTTCACGTAGTTCTTCTTCTTTGAGAACAACACTTGCCCGCAACGCGTCAATAGCTTCCACCATTTCTCTTACCGATGGTGATTGGATCTGATTGGCACGGTACAGATCATACGCTCGTTGCCCGAGTTCGATCATTTTGGCATCCAACTGGCGTTTGATCTCATTCAGATCACCCTGGATCTGGGAGGTTTTCTGAAATTTGAGTGCCTCGAATTTCGCTCGATCAATCGCTTGCGCTGCACTTTTGGTAATGCGATCTAAAATATCCATAGCAATCCTGCTCCTCAATGATCCTGTGACAGCCCGATAGCCGTTATCTCAGGCAGTCCATCACGCTCTCCGCTCTTTCATTCTAGCACATGTTGCCAAGATAGACCGGGTCAAGGTGATAGCATCTTACAGGAGTTCAAAAATCTCATCATAAATCAGGCCATTGGTAGCAATGCCATTGCCCGCGGTAACGCTCCGATCACCATTCCAATCGGTAAACGTCCCACCAGCCTCTTCCAAAATAGGCAGCATTGGCGCCGCATCCCAGATATGCATCGCCGGATCCACCATCAGTTCGGCGCGACCGGTGGCCACAAGCACATAGCCATAACAATCGCCCCAGGTGCGAAACAGAGCGGCACGGTTGACCAGACGTTCAAATGCTTGCTGCCGGCCAATCTCATCATAGCGCGTGATGCGGGTGGCGACCATCAGACTCTTGTCAAGTGTTGTCACGTTCGAGACCTGGCAGGGTCGGCCGTTCCAACGGCAGCCCAGGCCACGGGCTGCATACACCATTTCGCCCAGGGCAGGCAGATAGACAATGCCAGCGACCATATCGTGTTCGTACTCGATACCAATCATCACACCGAAGATTGGCATGCCACGCACAAACGCACGGGTACCATCAATCGGATCCAAGATCCAACGCCAGGGGGCATTATCGTCACCGGTGGCCCCTTCTTCTTCACCCAGAATGGCATGGTCGGGGTAGCGCTGGTTGATGACGGTGCGCAAATAGTGTTCGGCTTCGCGGTCGGCAATGGTCACGGGTGATTCATCGGTTTTGTAGTCCGTATGGATATCGGTCTGAAAGTAACGTAGGGCAATCTTACCGGCTTGCCAGGCAATCTGGTGTCCAAAATCGAGCATTTCGGGTAATCCATTGGTCATAATCCACTCCTTCAGGCTGTGTACAAAAGAGATACCTATCTTCTGGGAAAAACGCTGTCGAAGATATCTGAACTGTGATCTGTATCATGCTTATTCATTCGGCATGAGTGGTACAACAATGATGAATGATGCAAAGAGACGAAATTCTATCGGTTTCGATGTTACTATCTGTCGGATGCCATACACCTGCATGGTAGCAACGGTGTTGGCATGATACACTTCTTTTCCATGAATCTGCACCTGTTTCAGTAGGGCAAAGAGCCGTCGCGTCACTTCCGGGCCATCTTCAGCAATATGCAACCGTTGCTGAATAGCTTGAACCTGGTGAATGATAGTGGGAATATGTACCTGTTCGCCAACAACCTGGGGATCAGTCAACAGAACCAGATATTCACGCAGTACCTGACGACTGGTCCAGAGTTCGGCCATATCGTTGCGTAGCCCTTGAATCGCATGCAGTGCCGCACGGTGCAAGGGCGATTCGCGCATACTGGCATGCACCAGCACACTAATATCGAGAAACGTGGAATGACTTCCCGCAGTTGTCATAGGATGGTATTTCTGTTACTTGCGTGTAATGTGTCGATACGGGTTGTCCGGCTAAGCCATTGGTTCCATGCTGTTCTGCCCACCTCTTGGGTGCTCACCAATAGTCTGTCAGAATAAATGTCTGGCCATGTTCTTCGACCTGTTGTGTAGAGCGTATTGTTACCAGTCTTTTGTTTTGCCACCGACCAACCAGTGCGATGCTCGCTGTTTGCGCTCCTGATTGGGGCAATATCGCGCTCGGTGTTGCATGGCGGTGTGCTGGATTTTTCAGCATACGACCAGGCATGGTTGCCTCTTTGCTGTTACGGTGAGGGGATAACGGGACACAGCATGTTCGGTACCAGCAATAGATGACTACTGATATCGGCTCACTATGATAGAATAATACCACACACTGACGTTGATCAGGTTACGGGATAAAGACTATGTTAAAACCGCCAAACCTCTATCTTATGGGATTGACTGGCAATATTGCGTGTGGCAAGAGTACGGTTGTTGCGATGTTGAAGGAACTTGGCGCCTCGACCATTGACGCTGATCAGGTGACACATCAGGTGCAGCAACCGGGCCAATATGTGTATCATCAAATTGTGAGTGAATTTGGAGCAGCTATTTTGACGGCACCGGATGGAGCAATTGATCGGCGTAAACTGGGCGCTGTGGTCTTTGCTGATCCAACCGCGTTGCGCCGGCTTGAACGCATTGTCCATCCATCCGTCCATGCGGCGATTGTCGATTGGCTCAATCAAGTAGCACGTATGCCAGATCATCGTGCTTTGACACCACGTCCGATTGCCGTAGTCGACGCGGTCAAGTTATTTGAAGCGGGTTGGAAATCGGCATGTGATACTACCTGGGTCGTAACCTGTACGCAGCAACAGCAAATTGAACGTTTGATGCGGTATCGGGGGATGACTGAAGCAGAAGCACTCCAACGCGTTACGGCGCAACCACCACAGGAGGAACGCATGCGTCAGGCCGATGTCATTATTGATAATAGCCAGAACCTGGAGTCAACGTATGATCAAGTTGTTACCGCATGGCAAGCTATCCGATGGTGAATTTGCCGGTACAACCTATACCATCGCATCATGCCGAACGTGGTATAATGCTATGGTATGTGTTGGGGCTGTAGCAAACGTCAGGCATCAGATGTATCGGTGCTCTATAACTGGTTCTGATGATACCATGCCCTTTGGTGTATTGGTAAACAGTCTCTTTAGTTATCGGAATGAGCAGACCTTGATAAGCTAGGACAGCAAGGAACCGTGCGGGTGTCTCGTGCCAAAACGCTTTCAACTGATTATCTGACTGCCGAACTGGAAGTTCTCTGTAGGCAGCCATCGAGTACCGGGCAGTTACCAGAATTACGCCAGATGGCACGCATTGTTGCGAATAGTCTGCGTCGCAGTGGTTTGCATACCAGAATCATTCAGACGCCTGGGGCGCCGATTGTCCTGGGGCATCTCCAGGGGCAACGACCAGAAACCCTGATCCTGTATCATCATTATGATGTTGCCCATCCTGGTCCGTGGTCGCAATGGTCCCATCCGCCATTTCAAATGGCCGAACGAGAGCAGGCCATCTACGCACGTGGTGTGGCGCATGGAAAGGGTGCACTGGTAGCCCACCTGTATGCCATCAAAACCCTGCTGCACCGTGAGGGGCAACTGCCGTGCAGTGTGTTGCTGGTAGCTGAGGGTGAAGGGCTGTATGGCAGTCCTCATCTGGAGCGATTAATCCGTCGTCATGTGCTGAATAGGCCAGTGATTGGCTGTTTGACAACTGCGGGCGAACGTGATAAGTATGGGAAGCCCTTCTGTTATGTTGGGAGCAAGGGCTTATTACGCGTTCGGCTCAGTGCCGATGGTGCCGCTCTGGCGCTTCCCTCCGGGCTAGCAACCAGTGTCTCTAATCCAATATGGCAACTTATCTGGGCTTTAAATAGCATCAAAGGCGAAGATGAAGATATTCGGGTCAATGGCTTTTATGATAACGTGAATGGCCCAGACCGCAAGGACCGGACCATATTGCGCACGATTGCCCTGGATGAAGAAGGTCGCCTGAGCGCCTGGCAGATTGATGATTTTTTGTTTGGGATGCGTGGTTCGGCACTGGTGCGCTCCGAGGTAACGTTACCAACCTGTAATCTCTCATCGTTTACCGTAGAGCCGCCCAATATGGTTGTAAGCATTCCAACACGAGCATCTGCCTGTCTGGATTTCCACCTGGTACCGGATCAGGATCCAGATGATATCGTGCATCTGTTGGTACAACACCTGAAGGATCGGAGTCCCAGTACAATTGAGATTGAACGCTTACCTGGAGGATATCGGGCCGTTCGTGTCGATCATCAACATCCCTTTGTGCAGCAATTACTCCACACTGCTGAACGTGTGTATGGGCAATCATTAACCGTCCTCCCATTTGGACCATTTGCCCTACCGTTGCAGCTGGTAAGCAGTCAACTAGGGATACCAGTGGCTGTTGTCGGTTTGGCACGACATAACAGTGCAATGTATGGGCCAAATGAGCATCTACCGGTGGATGATCTCATGCAACACAGTCAGATGTTGATCGATCTGATGTATCAGTATGGTCAACAGAAGCCAGAAGGCCGTTTGTCTGAAGTGGAAGTAGCACAACAAGAGAGCGAAACAGGATGCTGACACGACGTATTATCCCCTGCCTGGATGTGAAAGCGGGTCGGGTTGTCAAGGGCATTTCGTTTATTAACCATCGCGATGCGGGTGACCCGGTAGCTCTAGCCTCGGCTTACAATGAGGCGGGGGCCGATGAACTGGTGTTTTATGATATTACTGCGAGCAGCGATGAACGCAACATTATGGTTGAAGTGGTCGAACGCACGGCACGGCAGGTCTTTATTCCTTTGACCGTTGGTGGCGGCTTGCGTACCACCGATGATATGTACCGTATGCTGCGTGCCGGCGCCGATAAAGTGTCGATCAACACGGCAGCTGTGCTCAACCCCCAGTTGATTACCGATGGTGCGCGGCGTTTTGGTAGTCAATGCATTGTCCTTTCGATTGATGCCCGCCGGATGGCTGATTCGGCCGATGATAGTCCTCGCTGGGAAGTGTTTACCCATACTGGTGGCACCCCTCGTTCAACCGGGCTGGAGGCCATCTCCTGGGCGCAGAGGGGCGTTGAACTGGGGGCTGGGGAGATTGTGATCAACAGTATGGATAGTGATGGGCAGCAGAGTGGCTATGATCTGGAGTTGCTGCGCACCATGAGCCGAGCGGTAGCGGTACCACTGATTGCTTCTGGGGGTGCTGGCTCACCCGAAGATATGTATCGCGGTCTGGCCGAGGGCGAGGCAGATGCGGTACTAGCGGCGACGATTTTTCATTTTGGAACGTATACGATTGCTCAAGTGAAGGCGTATCTAGCAGAGCAAGGCGTGCCGGTGCGTCAAACGGTATGACGATCAGCCGTTTTTCCCTGTTTCATCGTCCGTCTGTGCATCAACACACGATGAGCAATAACCGTTCTATTGGTGAACATGCTCTGCAATGATGCCCTATCCCTGGAGCATATCATGGTTTGTTGTTGGTATGACACCGTCACAAGTGAGAAAAATCTCTGAAAAGCTCTTTTTTTCCCCAATATTCATACCGCTTTAGAAACCAGAACATATCATTATCGGGTATAATTAGGTCGAGACTTGTCTCAGTTCCGTCATGAAAAGGTGAACGACGGTATACTCGATTTCGATCAGACGAAGGTGACATCTTGTAGTTAAGAGCAGATGACAGCAACGTCGCTTAGTCACTTTCTCCCGCTCTACGCCACGAAGAAGGACGTAAATTCTCCAATCGGTCTATTTCATTCGTGACGTTCATGACCGTGTTTCACCGCTCTTCTGATGATATTCCTGATGCTGCGTTCAGTGTAGCAGATGTATTCTTGGATAGGGTACACGTATCAGGCTGAGTCATAGGTCCCTGGCACAGGGGAGGAACAGCACTCATGAACGATGATTGCGCGGATTATCAAGCAGTTGTGACTGATCTTCGTCAGCACATTGCTGCCCTGGAACAACAACTCCATAGACGCGAGAGCGAACGACAACGATTGCAGGCTGAGAATCAGCAACTGCGCATGCTTGCTGCGTACAGTTATGACTGGCACTACTGGCTTGATCCAGCATTAAAGATGGTGGCCGTCTCACCGGCGTGTGAACGAATGACGGGATATACCCCTGCTGCCTTTCTCGCTGATGCCAATTTGCTTACCCGTCTGATTCACCCGGATGATCGCGACCGCGTGACCGATGCGCTGATGCAAGCGGTGCATCAGCAACAACCCGCTACCACCGAATTTCGTATGATGATGCGTGACGGCCAGCAACGTTGGATTGGGCAGGTCAGTCAGCCAGCCTATGATGATCAGGGACAATGGTGCGGTCAATGCGTCAGCAACCGTGATATCACCGAGCAGGTGCAGACCTGTGAGAGTTACCGGTTGCTGGTAGAACAAACCAATCAGCCGCTGATGATTGTGCAAGATCGACGGGTTGTGTTTGCCAATCCGGCTGCGGGTTGCTTGCTTGGTGGGTCCGTGCAGGACTTGCTTGCCTGGTCTTGGGATGATCTCACTGCGCTGATACCAACACCGCATGATCTGTCTTTGGTACAATATGTTGCTCTGATCGAATCGGGGGAGAACCTTGCACCGGTCTCAAACCAGTGGTATATACAGCACCAAGATGGCCAGCAACACTTTTTTGAGCTAATGTTGTGCTCAACGCTCTATGCTGGACGACCGGCACTCCAACTGAGTCTTCTTGATATGACCGAACACCAGTGGGCCGAAACATTGCGCAAGGCAAGCGAAGAGCAATTTCGCTGCTTTTTTGAGCAATCGTATGATGCACTGGCATTGATGGATGAAACCTGTCTGGTGATGGAGTGGAGTCGCGGGGCTGAGCAACTCTATGGGCTGAAACGTGAAGATGTTGTGGGCACCATGCGCTGGGAGGAAGCATCCGGCCTGTTACCGGCTGAATGCGAGGATCCTGATGTGTATGAGCAGATACAGGCAGACGTCTTTGAAATTATTGAGTTGGCCCGGCGTGCAAGCAGCTATGGCTGGCCCGGCGATTGGTTCCGCCGGGTGGTGCAGCGCCGCGATGGTACATGGCGCACCGTTTCAACCCACCTGTTCCCCATCCGCCTCGACCAAGACGTATGGCTGGGCAGTATTACGCGTGATATCACCAGCCAGGCTGGCATAGAACAGACGCTCCGTGAGAGTCAACAGTTTATTCAGCGGGTTGCTGACACGATGCCGGGCATTCTGTATGTGTATGATATGGAGCAGCAGTGTGATATGTATGTGAACCGTGCGGTGACCACGTTGCTCGGATATCCTTTGCATGAGTTGCAAGCCATGCATACTGGTTTTATTGCGGCACTGGTCCATCCCGATGATCTGGCACGAACCGATGCGACATGGCAACGCTATGATTGCATAACCGATGGTCAGGTCGTGATCAGTACCTATCGTATGCGTCACACCAACGGTACATGGCGCTGGTTTGAAATACAAAGCACGATTCTCTCACGTCGCACCGATGGCAAACCACGTCAGGTTCTGGGCGTAGCCCATGATGTGACCGAACGAAAGCAGACTGAAGAGGCTTTGCGCCAGAGCGAAGAACGTTATCGCTCACTGGTGGAGAATATCCACGATGTTGTTTTTTCGCTCGATCAGCGCGGCAACCTGTCCTATATCAGTCCGTCGATTGAACGCATTTCAGACTATGACGTCAGTTCGATGATAGGACGCCCGCTTACTGATTTTGTTTACCCAGATGATATTCCGCAGCTCCAGGCGAGTCTGGCGCGAACCCGCGACGGTGATCCCCATCCGACCGAATTTCGTATTCTCTCTGGTGAAGGTCAGTTCTGTTATGTTCGCATATGGGCATGTCTCATGCATCACGAGGAGCATGGAACCAGTATGACTGGTGTGATGACCGATATTACCGAAAACAAGTTGGCCGAAACGCAATTGCAGGAGATCAATACGCAGCTGATACGTTGGGTGCAAACGCTTGAACAGCGTGACTATGAAGCGATGATCCTCACACGCATGGCAGATCTGCTGCAGAGTTGTGTCACCGTCGAAGAGGCGTATGAGGTCGTTGCCCTGGTTGCCGAACGACTCTTTCCTACCCAATCTGGAGCGCTCTACATCTATGGAGCGGAAACAGACAGCTTCACGATTGTGTCACGATGGGGGATTGCCCCACCGCAAGAGCCGATCCATGGATCACGTGACTGCCGTGCTTTGCAACAGGGCCATTCGTATCTGGCGTTTGCAACCGGTAATCGTTTGTGGTGTCATCATGTCAGCCGAAGCGAGTCATCATCATCATTGTGTGTGTTACTAGTGGCACAGGCTGAGACCCTGGGCTTACTGCATTTGCGCAATGGCCCGACTGAGGACCACGAAGCACGCCGTCGTTGGCAACAGGTTGCCGAAATTGTTGCTGGTCATACTGCGCTTGCGCTTACCAATCTGCGCTTACGTTTACGTTTGCAAGAACAGGCAACGCGTGACTCGTTGACCGGCCTGTTTAACCGGCGCTATCTCGATGAGACATTAAAACGCGAACTCAAGCGGGCCGTGCGCTACAGTCATCCTCTTAGTATCATTATGCTCGATATTGATTATTTTAAGTACTTTAATGACACGTATGGGCATGATGCTGGTGACACATTGCTGCGTGCAGTTGGTGATTTTTTACGAGCACAGACACGCACCGAAGATATAGCCTGTCGCTATGGCGGTGAGGAGTTTACGCTGGTTTTACCGGGGGCGACACTGGATGATACCTATCAGCGGGCCGAACAGATGCGTATGGGTATCAAACGTCTGCATGTGCATCATCAAGGCAAACCACTGGAGACGATAACCGTATCATTGGGCATTGCAACCTTTCCCTTACATGGGATGAGTGAGGATACGCTGATACAGACCGCTGACAAAGCGCTCTATCGAGCGAAGGCGGAAGGTCGTGACCGCGTAAAAGTTGCCGATGTGATGCCCTTTCGTCCCAACGCTGGTCGCGTGAATGGCGAGCACCATGTGATGTGCTAACCCGGTGGTATGCGAGAACAACAAAAGAAAGAGATGACGGCATGTTCGTTATTGATAAGATACGCTGTGTCATGGGGAACGCCCAACGCCCATGGAAATGGTGGCTATTTGGTGGCCTAGCTGTGCTCATGCTGTTATGGCCCACAAAGGGACAGACACAGGCCAGTGCAGAGCCAACATTGCAGCCAGTACAACCAGTTGTGCAGGCTGGTCAGCAAATAGCATTTGTTGGCAGTGGTTTTGTGCCAGGCGAGGATGTTGGTAATTGGGTGACAACCGCAAACCAGACCGTCCTGAGCAATGAACTGGTCTCTGCTGATCGCTTGGGGAAGGTCTATATTACGTTTGACATTGTCGATGATGCGCTGACTGGACGCTGGGCTATGACCGCTCGTGGCAGCATAAGTCAACTACCAGTTGTGGCATTTTTTGCGGTTGAAGGGTTGTCGTCTCAAGTTGCCAATGTGCAGGCTTCGGTTGATCCATCGGTTGGTCCAGCAGGAACGCAGTTTACCTTTGTCGCAACCGGGTTTCGGAAGGAAGAACCCGTGAGTTACTGGGTAACTGGACCAGACAATCAGATCTATACCCCATTCCATACCCAGACTCGGGCCAACAAAGACCGTCAGGCAGAGGTGATCTGGGAATCACCAACTGATGCACTTGCTGGTACATGGGTAATGACTATGCAAGGGTACAAGAGTGAAATAAAGCGTGCTATTCCATTTGAGATAACAGAACCGGTTCGCTAAACCTGGTTGTTGCTATGATGGGGGCTGATCCTGTCAGCCCCCATTACCAGGCAATGATCGCTACTGCGCTTATTGCGCACGAAAATGCAGGATACCCCAGCGTAAGTAGCCGTTCTGACCAGCTTCCACCCAGTGGCCCAGGCCGGTAATCATCCGGTCAACATATGCCTGTGATACCACACTGATTATCTCAGCATATCGGCGTTGCAGTTCTGCTTGAACATGGCGATAGTGCGTCACGAGATGGGCTGAAAAATCAAGAAACTGGACCATATCGAATCCCAGTTCACTGGTCACGGCACGGTAAAACGCGACCGATGCCAGGCTATCCAGGTGGATGCGTTCAAGCACGGGTTGGAGCACCCCTTCGGGGCAATCATCGCTCTGCATCGGGTCGGAGAGTATAAACTCACCGCCTGGTTTGATCACCCGTCGAACTTCTTCGATAACCTTACGACGGTTGCCGCTATGCAAAATCGCATCTTGCGACCAGACAATATCAAATAGCCCGTTGTCGTAGGGAATCTCTTCAAAACTACCATCCACCACATCAATCAGATGTGCCAGTTGTTGCTCCTGGTTGAGCCGACGGTTGCGTTCGTTCTGGGTTTCGCTTAAATTGACACAGGCAACCGTACAGCCAAAGCGGCGTGCCAGATAGCGTGCTGAACCACCATAACCAGCGCCAATATCGATCACGCGTGTGCCCTGATCAACGTGCTGGAGCGTATCGGCCATGGTGATCACGGTCCGCTGACTGGCCTGACGTACTGAATCTTCTGGATGGGTGTACATGCCGATATGAATATCTTCACCACCCCAGATAGTGGCATAAAATCGGTCGGCATCAGCGCTATTATAATACTCCTGAGCCGTTTTCACCACACCCGTATAGGTATGCTGTATCGTTTCACGTTCCAAGGATGGAGTGTTGCTCATTGGTCGTCCTCTTCACCATCCCATGATTCATAGCGCTTTTCGGCAACGTGAATGAAGAAGTCTGGCTCTGTCTCGTGATAGGTCTCTTTAAAATCACCAAAGGTGCGCACCTGCTGGAAGCCAACTTCATGCATTAACCGCTTGACATAGCGCTTGCGTAGCGGGAACATATTTAAGTTATAGTGTGAACCATCGGGAAATTCGTAGCGGAAACGAGCCAGACCATCATCTATATGTTCGGGATATGCCCGGACATTGTCCCCACAGTAGTAATACGCATGGGTTGGTGTCCGATTGTGATCCAGAATGGAATCGTAATTGCGCTGATCCAGAATCAAAACACCATCATGGCGAAGAACCGTATAGAACTCTGCCAGACACTTGCGGCGATCACGCTCGGAGAAGAGATGGGTAAACGAATTGCCCAGACAGACAATAGCATCGTATTCTCCATGGACATCGCGGTTTAACCAGCGCCAATCACCATTGATTGTGTGCAAAATATACCCATGCTCGCGTGCATTATCAAAGGCTCGCGCCAGCATCACCGGACTACCATCGAGGCTTGTTACTTCAAATCCCGCTTTCAAGAGTTGTACCGAATGAAAGCCTGTACCAGTAGCGGCATCAAGCACACGCCGTGCTCCAAATTCTCGTAAGACACGAATAAAAAAATCACCTTCGCTGGCAGCTCGGGCTTCCCAATCAATCAATTCATCCCATTTGTCAACAAATGAGTGGACATATTCTAGTTTGTAATGGTCAGTTTTACGAACGCCGATCGGATCCGCTCCATACGTCTGGTATGTCACTGCTTTTTCCAATGCAACCATAAATGTTCACCGTTCCTTTCCACTGTTGTATGCTGGTACAATACCAGCATCCCATCTGATTTCAGGCCATAAAAAATCTTCTGAGTGACAAGGGAACATGGTTACCGAATGATTCGGTACACCTCCCTTGATGACTTGCTCAGAAGACCCTCATTGGACTTACGCATTTGCACAGACCAACCAAACATCGTTACGAAAACCGCTTGAAGAAGGCCCGTATCAGCGTATCAATACATGGAACTCAACCTATCGGTTTTTTGCGTGTTGCACCTGCTTTTTGCACAATACCCACAAATCAAAGATACCGGATCTGAACTCATCATGTTTTGCCTTGACACCATGTTTTGCAATGAGCCAGAACCAGCATTCATAACTATAGCTGCTTATGGAATATTCCGCAAATCAGCAAACATCTTTCAAAGTGCTTAATTGTTTCTATCTGAACCATTTTATCGTCTGCTTTTGGTTCATCTAAAACCTTGAAATAGCTCATAGGTAAGGCGAATACTGTCGTATTTCACTATGCCCGAAAAATCGTCTCAAATTGGTGCGTAGACAGGCAAATGGTGTTCTGGACGACGCAACCCGCAAAGGGCAGCGACCGTCTTACTAAACAACGCGATAATGGTATAATTGGGCTGTCTGACCAAAACAATACACGATGAAGCAAGCAATGAGAAGGGGAATATTCCGCATGGAGGAGAAAACACGTTTTGATTGGCGCTGGATTGCAGCGATTGTGTTTGTCGCGATTCTGGTCAACGCTGTGCGGCTACCCTGGTTTATTCTGGTCATTGACGTTGGGCGGTAG
>JAAURD010000126.1 GCA_012034075.1 Chloroflexaceae bacterium
GGGTAAACCGACCGGTCGATTCGACGACAATGTCAACCCCCATATCGCCCCACGGGAGTTTCGTCGGGTCACGTTCTTCGAGAGCGGCCAGCTCATACGTCTTCCCTTTGTAGTGAACAATAATTTTATCTGAAGTGGCTTCCACCGTCCCATCAAAGCGGCCATAGGTCGAGTCATAGCTCAACAGATGCGCCAGTGTTTGATTGTCGGTCAGGTCATTGACAGCGACAATTTCAAAATCATCCGCATGATGCTCCAACATTGCTTTAAAGCTCTGGCGACCGATGCGACCAAAGCCGTTAATTGCTACTCGTGCCATTTTTATCCCCTTTCGCTTTTTGTCTTTGAGCGTGACCAGAAGAATGGTTCCTGCTGAAATTACCCGTTGGATCGGGTTTGTGAACGTCTCCTCCGTTATGGTGTTGTCCGACGCACTCTATCACACATTCTGGCAATCGCATCAACACGATTGTGAAATTCTTGACAATAGTCCACATCAAATCGTTGCCATACGTCTGTATGATAAAGCATACCGTAACTCAGAGTGTACCATACCGCATCATCATCGTCAAGCAGTGAGATTGCTGCTTGCGATGACGTATGGTCTATGCTACAATCTCAGTTACCTTTATCCCAAATCCTGGTCAAAGCAATCCACCAGGATTATCAAAACGGTAAAGATACCATAGAAAGGGTGTATGTATGCAACGAAAGATCCTTCTTCCCGTACTATTGTGCTTTTTCTTGTTTTTATCGGCCTGTGCTGGCGGCACCCAGCAGCAGGCCGATCCACCGGAAGCCGCTGCCGCAACCGAAGAGCAGGCCGATACCGGTGACAATGCGACCGAAGAACAGACCGATACCGATGACAATGCGACCGAAACGGTTGCTGAACCGACCGCAGATACTAGCACTGAACCGACTGCAGCATCAGAGACGGACGATCCCGCCGAACCAACCGTATCAGCTGCGGGTGTGTTGCAACGTGTGCTCGACCGTGGCAATCTCATCTGTGGTGTCAATGGCGGTCTGCCTGGCTTTAGCAATATCGAATCAGACGGCTCGTATACCGGGTTTGACGTTGATTTTTGCCGCGCAGTGGCCGCCGCTATCTTTGATGATCCCGAAGCCGTCGAATTTATTCCCCTCAACGCCCAGGAACGTTTCACCGCAGTCCAGACTGGCGCCGTCGATGTGTTGTTCCGCAACACAACCGTCACCGTCAGCCGTGATAGTTCATTGGGCCTTGATTTCGGTCCGGTGGTGTTTCACGACGGTCAGGGCATTATGGTCAACCGTGCCTTAAATATTACCACTATCGAGGAACTCGATGGCGCCACAATCTGCGTTCAGGGTGGCACCACCACAGAACTGAACCTCACCGATCAATTCCGTGCTCGTGGCATCAACTATACACCCGTCGTGCTCGAAGATATTGATACCAACTACCAGACCTATGATCAGGGTGGTTGCGATGCCGTCACCAGTGATCGTTCACAGCTCATCTCACGTCGCACAACCCTGACCAATCCCGATGATCACGTCATTCTGGAGGGGGCTATCTCGAGCGAACCACTTGCACCGGCAGTCGTGCAAGGCGATAGCCAGTGGCGCGATATTGTGACCTGGGTCGTCTATACCACGTTTCTCGCCGAGTCATGGGATATCGACTCGACCAACCTTGAAACGGCAATGGAATCGGAAAACCCTGAGATCCGTCGTCTCCTTGGTGTCGAAGGCGAACTTGGTTCAGACCTGGGGCTACCAAACGACTTTGTGGTGAGTGTTGTTGGCAGTGTTGGCAACTATGCCGAAATATACAACCGCAATCTTGGGCCAGACACACCATTGAACCTTGATCGTGGGCCGAACCAGACCCCGGAAGATGGCGGCTTGCTCTTCGCCCCACCGTTCCGCTAAGCCAAACGCGTTCGCTTTCCCGTTCACCTTGTCGAGATTACCGTGTGTGCATCACCGGTGATCTCGACTGCAAACCGGTCAGGACCAGACCAGCCTCATGGAACAGACAAACATACCCTTCTGGCGTGATATTCGTGTACTGATGCTGATGCTTCAGATTGCGTTCGTGATCGTCATTGTGGTATTGGCCGGCATCCTCTATGCAAATGTTGTTAACGGCATGGCTGAGGCTGGTCTGCGTGGCGACTTTGAATTTATGCAAGGCGAAGCCGGCTTTGAGATTGGTTTTGCCCTGATCCCCTTTGAGCCAACAGATACCCGTTGGCATGCTTTTTCATCGGCGTGCTCAATACCCTGATAGTCAGTGGTATCGGTATCATCCTGGCTTCGCTCATCGGTCTCGTAGTTGGTATTGCCCAGTTATCCAGCAACTGGCTGGTGGCACGCATCGCCGAAACCTATGTGGCCCTCTTTCGTAATGTACCGGTCCTCCTGCAGATCCTCTTCTGGGATCAGGCCGTCTTTCTACGGTTGCCCAGAGTTCAAGATGCCATCACCTTACCAGGGCCACTCTATCTCACCAACCGCTCAGTCCACACGATTGGTCCACAGCCGACCTCGACCACCCTGCTCTGGTTGATCATCATTGCAATAGGGGTATTCGTGAGTTTAATTGTCTGGTACTGGCTGCACCAACGCCAGGCACATACTGGGAACCCCTCGCCAAGGTTGCTCATCGCGGTTGTCATCGTTGGGGTCGCTGGCCTGACCGGCTGGTTGTTCCTCACCCCCCCACCATTGAGTACAAGCATACCAACTATTGGACGGTTTAACTTTGAAGGTGGTCTGGAATTGCCTCGAGCCTATATTTCGCTTTTGCTGGGGCTTTCGCTCTATACCGCTGCGTTTATTGCCGAAAACGTGCGGGCTGGCATTCAAGGTGTGCCAAAAGGGCAGTATGAGGCGGCCCGCGCACTGGGTTTACGCCCGTCCCAACGGATGCGCCTGGTGATTTTGCCATTGGCACTGCGTATTATCATCCCACCCACCACCAATCAGTATCTCAACCTAATTAAAAATTCCAGCCTTGCAACCGCAGTCGGTTACCCTGACTTATATCAGATGAGCCGCACTATTGTAAACAATGGCGGTCAGTTAATACCAATGATCGGCCTAGTTATGGGAAGTTATTTAATCATCAGTCTGACCACATCATTCTTGATGAATCGCTATAACCGTAAAATCAGCCTGCAAACAAAATAACGCTTTGTCAATCCAGGATACCGCTACAGGGTTTGACGTGCCTGGCATCTCGCGCTATAATACATAAAGATGTCTACCCACTGGTAGAAAATAACCTTAATAACACAACGACGGGGCGTGGCGCAGACTGGTAGCGCACCTGAATGGGGTTCAGGAGGTCGCTGGTTCAAATCCAGTCGCCCCGACCATCAGCACAAAGCCATCCTACCTTTGGGGACAGAGGATGGCTTTTGTGCGAATTTTCTCGAAACACTAACAGTAACACTGAGAACTTGCTCTTTTACGGGCTATTTCTGAGAAACAAACGAAATGCAAAAACTCTGGTCAGAAACGATATGCATGGGTTGTGAAACAAACCACCGAACGTTTTTTTGCCATATTTGTTGTTCGGCTGTTGCATCGTTAGATATTCCGTGATACAATGACACTATCAATACCTGTAGCCGCCTTATGCGTTATCCATGCAGCGGGTACGTAGTGCTGCAGGTCGTTTCACACCGGTTTCTGTCATGGTTGACACAAACGGTAATGCATAAACAGAAGAATGATCAATATACGTTCATGATGATGTAGAGTAGAAGCATCAGACGATTATCAAAACCATATGCTCTGGATGTATAGCAATATCCAAGTGTTCATTCATACTCTCACTGTATGAACATACACTTTCGGTAACCACCAATATCGGAATGATCGATATCAAGACACACCTGCTATGATGATGATAATCAACCAGTTGATGTTTCTGCATTATTGGGAGACAAAACAGAGTTTCTCTGTTAACGTTCGCACCGGCTAGTAGATGACAAGAAGAGGAGCCGATAATGGCTACAATCAGCCTACAAGCTGCATATGATCAGGCTCGGCGCTTTCTCGAGGTAAATGATACGGAACGTGCCATCGGATTTATTCAACATATCCTTGAGTACTTTCCGAATGATATTGAGACGTATCGCCTCCTTGGTGAGGCCTATCTCGCCAGTCGTCAGTTTGATCAGGCTGAAGCAGCCTTCCAGCGCGTCCTGCACGCTGATCCAGAAAGCATTCCAGCACATTTTGGTCTTGGGCTGACGTATGAGCGTCAAGGGCAGCTTGATCGCGCAGTGAATGAATTTGAGCAGGCACTTGAAATCAAACCCGATATGACCGAGTTGCGTAGCCAGCTCTTACGCCTCTACACCGAGGCCTGGGGCAGCGATTATGCGCAGTTGCGCCTGAGTCGTTCGGGCTTGGCCCGACTTTATGCCAAAGGGCATATGCTGTCGCAATCGATCCAGGAATTTCGCAGTGTCATCTCGGAAAACCCAGAACGATATGACGCACGCGTGGGTCTTGTCGAAGTACTCTGGCGTGATGGCCAGGAAGATGTCGCCATTGAAATGTGCGAAGACATCTTGAGTCAACGACCAGATGTCCTGAAAGCTAATCTACTCCTGGGCTTTATCCATCTTGCCAGTGGTGACTCGCATGGTGAACGCTATTGGCAAGCGGCACAGCAACTTGACCCCTATCAGACCGTAGCTACAGTGTTGTTTGATACCTTGCCAGATCTGAATGCACCAGAAACTAACCTCCCCGAATGGGATGAAGCGGCCTGGTATGCCCAGATGATGCGGCAAAAACAAGAAGTCGAAGAACAACAGCGGCGAAAACATGATCTTCCTTCGGGAAATAACGTCGTTGATGCGGCTACCGCAACCGCCGGCTCTGCTGGCGCAACGACCGGTGCTGCTGGGGCGGCTCTGGGTGGGATTGCTGCTGCTGGTATTCTGGCTTATTCGGGCCAAGAAGAGCAAACGGAAGCTCAATCAGACACAGATTCTTCCATAGATGTTACTGATGACGACTTTCTTGCCTCTCTACTCTCCGGGGGCGAGTCTAATGCACCACAGATTACACCCTTCTCAACGGCCGATTTGGAGAATTTGCCGGATGTTAAGCCCTTTGATGTCGATACCTTTGATCCTTCTGGAACAATGGCAAACGAACCCGATAGTGCGCCCACGGCTGATACTCCGCATGAGGCCGGTAATGAACCGGACCTGACGCCCTTCTCCTTCGATGACCTGGGCCTCTCGCCCGAGGAAGTCGCCGCCATGGGCCTGGGTGAAGAAGCGACCGCGGCCGATACCGAGACGAGAACAGCCGCTGACATGGTCAGCGAGGAAGATGAACCGGACCTGACGCCCTTCTCCTTCGATGACCTGGGCCTCTCGCCCGAAGAGATCGATGTCATCAACCAGACTGAGCAGACCGCTGCATTGCCTCCAGAAGATTCAATGAGCGACGATCAGCCCGCCGGATTGACCCCCTTCTCGCTTGATGACCTGGGTTTTGGCGGTGAAGATTTCAGCGATTTTGATCCTGAAAACATGCAACAAAGCGGACATCAGCAGCAGTTGCCAGGCGGAGCAGGTTCAAGAGCGGCTGCAGAGGCATTTGCTTCGGATATTGATGATCACGACGAGCGTGTTTCGTCCAGCCCAGAACAATCCCATACCGATTTCTCTGACGATGAAGCAGGCTTTGCTGACCTCACCCCATTTTCACTGGACGATCTCAATTTTCCAGAAGATGTTGCTTCCGGAGCGCTTCCATCGTCACTCCAACCTTTCTCGCTGGATGAATCGGCAGCAATGTCGATGATGCCATCAATGCCCATGCCAAACCAAGACTTGCATCCCAGCCCCTCCATGAAGGGGTTAGCGAGGATGATGAAGAAAGTGGTCCTGAACCAGCCGCATATAGTTGGCAACTTCCAGCGTCGAAACCAAAAACGGATTTTATGACTGATCCAGGTGAAAGTGAGCAGAGTGAGAACTCCATCTTTGCGAAACTCAAGCAGCGACGTCAGGAAATCACCGAAGAACCCGTTGAAGAGCCATTTGTAGAAACGACCATTGATATTGGTGATGAAGCGCTCCAGTTTTTCTCGGATGATGATATCTCACTGCATGAGGAAGACGACCACGACGCTAGTGAACATGCATCTGCAGATACCACACTGTTTAAACTGTTGCCGCATGAGACAGATCGCGAATCTAAGGAAGAGGAGTCAGTGACTGAGCCAGAACGACCGTCTGGTATGGCGATGGACGTACCCGCTGAGGACGTACCCGATATGACGCCGTTCTCGCTCGACGAACTGGATCTGTCATCTGCAGCGGTCGCCGCCATGGGCGTAGGCATGGGCGAGCAAGCTGCCCCCGCCGAAACTGAAGTGCCAGCCGAGACCGAACCTGAGATGACGCCGTTCTCGCTTGAAGAACTGGGCCTGTCGCCTGAAGAGATCGCCGCGATGGGCATGGGCGAGCAAGCTGCCCCGCCGAAGCTGAAGTGCCAGCCGAAACAGAGCCAGAATTGACGCCGTTCTCGCTGGCAGAGTTGGGTCTCTCGCCCGAAGAGATTGCCGCTCTCGATATGGACGACCAGTCCGAGCCATCTGTCGCAGATACGACACCAGCACCTGTGCATGATCTATCAGCTGAGGCCGAACCCGAGATGACGCCATTCTCGCTCGAAGAACTGGGCCTGTCGCCCGAAGAGATCGCCGCGATGGGTATGGGCGAGCAAGCTGCTCCCTCGGAGATGCAAACATCCGCTGAGGCCGAACCTGAGATGACACCCTTTTCGCTTGAAGAACTGGGCCTTTCACCCGAAGAAATCAGTGCAATGGATATGTCTGAACAATCAGAATCATCACTATCGGATGTTGATACCACACCGGTGTTACCCGATGATGACGATCCTGGTTTAACGCCCTTCTCCTTCGATGATATCGATGCAAGCGATTCGGATAAACCCGTCGCTGCACCCAAGACTCAACGACTCGATGATCTGGATGCAGATATTCAACCCTTCTCACTCCAAGACCTTGGTATCGACTCAATGGGTATGGGTGGTATGGGTGGCATGCCTGCTTTCGATGAAGAAAGTAAACTTGGTCTGACCGATGAAGAACTGGCCGGCATTGGCCTGGGCATGATTGATGAACAGCTCCAACCACCTGGCGATAATATGGTTGGTGGCAATAATGGTGATTTCGCACTGAATAAGCTGATGCGTCTTGGCGAGCAACAGGGTTTTGTCGACCTGACTGATATTATCGATGTCGTCGATGATCCTGTGGCTGAAGCCGACCGTATTGAATATATTGGTCGTGAATTGCATCGTGCTGGTATCGAAATCCGCGATGGTGATGAAGTTATTGGCATGGATGAATTTGAAGAGGAAGGCGACTATAGCGAAGGTGATACCTACGCTTTCCCCGACGAGGAAGAAACCGAATCATTTGCATTTGATCCTGCCAGGCCAGCAGGTGCCGAGTGGGAAATTGGCCCGGCCCAGGATACACCACCAGCCGAAACGGAGTCGGAGGAAGTTGAACTAAGACCCTTCTCGTTTGAAGAACTGGACCTGTCACCCGAAGAAATTGCTGCACTGGAAGCCGCTGAGCAGAGTGGGGCAGCAGTACCCGATACTCCTCTGCCCATGCCCGAACCGGCAGATCAACCAGAGCCTCTCAAGATGCCCGCAACCCCGTCGACGAGTGAACTTGAAGCGCAGATGGTGCCCTTCAGTCTCGAAGAATTGGGTCTCTCGCCAGAGGAAATCGCAGCACTGGAGATGGCCGAACAAGAGTCACAGACGGGCGAATCATCGTCCCTATCCGGCTCCCCCACGGTCCATCTTCCTGAGGATGAGTTGAAAGCATCGGTCACACCAGTAAGCGATGATGTTCTTGCTGGATTAGTATCGGATAGCGATACAGAGCCTGCCGTCGATGAACCATCTGCGCCAGATGCCGAACCCGAGATGACCCCATTTTCGCTGGCGGACTTGGGCTTATCCGCTGAAGAAATTGCCATGCTTGGTGCAGCCGCTGCCGCAGCTGATTCAAAATCGAGCGCACCGGCCGAGGGTATCACAGCATCAAAGTCGAACATATCTGGCGACATCGATATGTTCGACTTTGATGTTGCCGATCAGCAAAAAGCCGATATCGATGTTTCACCGAAACCAGCACCTGAGCCTGAGCCTGAGCCTGAGCCTGAGCAAACCGTCTCTCCAGAAGATGCGGCATTTGTACCAGCCACATTGGATGACCTCGATGATATCTGGGAGGGTCTTGAGACCCCCATGCCAGAAGTGAAAGTGGCGCGGGTCGTTCTGGATCGACGACCGGCGGATGAACCAGCACCGCGCCGTGAGTACGACTATAACGCACGACGTAACCGAGAATCAGCGCCGCGACGCGAAACAACCCGCCGGGATCCGGCTCGCCGTGAGCGTGACTATAGCGCACGACGCGACCGCGAACCAGCACCGCGACGCGATGCTCGCACACGTCGTGAGCCAGTAGTACGCCGTGATACGGGTCGCTCTGCTGCACCTGCTGTTCGTGGATACCGTGAACCCGCCGTTGCCTATCGCGAACGTGCATTGGTACGTGATGCTGCCCCGCGTCGGCGCCGAGAGGTCATCGAATCACAACGAGATGCCTATCATGGGCGATCACTGTCATCATTCATTCCAACCGGTGATGATCGACTCGATGCATATGTGCAGCAACTCGAAGCCGAACCAGACAACTATGGGTTGACCTTGGCTATTGCTCGTGTGAGCATGCAAATCGGTCAGATAGAACTGGCGATATTGCAATATCGCAACCTGATCCGTGAAGGGCAATCCTTGGAACAGATCATCGATGACTTGCAAACATCGATTGAAGAAACCAGCGATGGAGGCATGCTCCAGCGTCTCCACCGACTCCTGGGTGATGTTTATTTCAAACAGGACCGCTTTGCTGATGCGGTTGCTGAATATAGCTGGACGTTTCGATAAACAAGCCTATTTGTAGCAATATTCTACTTCCAGGATGAAAGGCCGAATTATGCGACGGATCGTTGAAGACTTGATCCGAGTGGATGGTGTGATTGGTAGTTTACTGGTCGGTAAAGATGGCCTGGTGGTAGCCAGTACACTTCTCGATGAAGAAGATGCTGAAATTCTGGGTGCCATGTCTGCCGCTGTTTTTGGCGAAATTGATAAGGCCACAAGACGCATTGGCGTCGGGACACTGATTGACTCGATCATTGATGCCAAGGACGGCTCTATCTTGCTCCTTGAATCCAAAGAGCTGATCCTGGTTGTCATTACCCGACGAGGTGTCAATCTCGGCCTTGTCAAAATGGAGATGCGACGTGCTGCCAAACGCATCAGTGAAGCCGTGCCAATTTAATCACGCGCAGGAGGTTGTAAGAAGCACGATATGGAACAATCACTTATCATTCTGAAGCCAGATGCCGTTCAGCGTGGTCTGATTGGCGCTATTCTCAGTCGTCTGGAAATGCGTGGTCTCAAATTTTGTGGCCTTAAGATGATCCAGATTGACGAATCTCTCGCACGCCGGCACTACGCCGCGCATGAAGGCAAACCATTCTTCCCTGGTTTGCTCCAATATATTACGGCTAGCCCGGTTGTGGTAGTTGCCGTTCAAGGGAAAGATGTTATTCAGACGATTCGTCATACTGTCGGTGCAACAAAGCCCATCGATGCAGCACCCGGCACGATTCGCGGTGATTTCGGCCTTGAAGTGGGGCGCAACCTGATCCACGCATCGGACTCACCCGAAAGTGGGCAACATGAGGTGTCTCTTTTTTTCCAACCCCATGAGTTGTTATTGTGGGAACGGAGTGCTGATCCCTGGATCTATGAATAACTTCCGGAGACGGCTGCTCCTCAGAAAAGATGCATGGACATGCTCGCCAGTTGTTTGTTGATCAGATGGCACAGTTCTCTGCATCGTCTACACTGTTCCAGTCATGGGCTATTCGTCAGATAATCGGATTATCAGTCACAATCTTCGCCTCTTGTTTATTCTCTCTCATGAGAGAAAAGACAGGAGGTGAACACATATTTGCACCAGAATAGCCACTCCAACGTTCAACCTGCATGCTCACCACGTATCCATACCCACGTACTCTTGCATTGTCTTGTTCCATCTTATGATACTATACAGAGAGAAAATAGTCTTCAGCAATACTCCCAGCGTGCTGCTTCAGGCAAGGGGATGAACTGCCAGAAGAGACGACCCTGTACGGGCTATGGAATCGGCGCAGCAGTCGATGCGATACGTTGGTGATAGTTTTGGTAGACCCCCAACAAACGAGACTCTCTGTAGAACAGAAGAAGATGAAAAAACGACTCAATGATGTGGCAACGTATATCCAGGTAGCACCATTTCCCCACACAAGCGCCGTCGTCTTCGGCGCCTCGGGCATCATGCTCTTGTGGGTCACCATGCGGCAATGGCAATGCCGGCACTATGCGCGAAGTATGACCAGTGGGTGTATGACAGCAACATGCTTTGGCATTGCCTTGTTTGCTGAAGCCGATGCGCGATCACGTCTGCATGAATATCGACACATCAAGCGCATGTTCTTTCGTTTTGGCTGGGAAGAGCGTATTATTGCGCCACTCTCCGCATCTCGCTGTCAACGTGACTCAGCCAAAATTGCAGCGATCCATGCCGGTTATGAGCAACAGATACAGGATTACTTTTTCGGTCAGGGGTATCGCTGGTACCACATTATCCCCGACGCCGTGTTAAAAGACCCGCGTTATATCTTCAGTCACCGCTTCTTTCGTAGCAGCTTTCTAGTCAAAAAAGATCGTCACCACCGTCGGTAACACCTGTTCTTGTAGCATAGTCCTGAGCATAGACCAACCGGGAGATGCATCGTTTCGCACCATACATCTCCCGGAGCTGCGTTCCGTTCTCCATTGGGGAATCGCTCAACGATCCCATAACGCTGGATCGATCTGGTAACTGTTGATAATCGTATCAATGCCACTTTGCAGACGTTCGGCCTGACTCTGCGGCACAACAATCCAGATCGTCGTAACCAGGGTGCCGTCCTGGCGGGCGTAACCGGTGCCCTGCAGTGTGACCTGTACCCCTTCAACATCGGTGGTATACGTAAAGGTAATCCGCACACTCCCATCGGATTGAATTTGGGGATCGCCAACAGTCAGATTATCGAGACTGCTGAAACCACTCTGCACACTCTGTTGCAAAATAACAGCCAGCTCTTCACTCGATACCGACCGACGTGCATCAAGCACCGCGACCGCCATCGCGCTCACATAGATTGGCGACACAAAGCCCACCAGTACAACTTGATCGCTGCTCTCATCACGATCCGTCCAGTTTGTCGGCACCGAGATCGAGAAAAGACCAGTCGGATAGGTGTAGGTTCTGAACACACTGATATCAATGTCGTCTATATCTGGAGTCGGTGGAACGGTTGGTTGTGGTTGTGGTTGTGGTTCTATAGGTGGGTCGCCACCTGCAACAATCTCTCGACCGAGCAACCCGAGTTGTACGTTATACGGTGATGGATTCTGCGGGTGAAACTCAAAACGCGCCCGTTCAAACCACTGGACGGTATAGGTTTCACCATCACTTAATGTTTCCACCCGTAGCGGGCTGATCGGCAGACCAAAGAGTGCCAGGCTCTCGCTCTCGCTGATGCCGGGTTGCCCATCCTGCTCTAGGCCCTGTGAACGCCAGTAGGTCAGAAAAGGTCCACAGACATTCTGGCCCGTATCGCTAAAGAAGGCGCACCCCTCCTGTGGTTCACTCTGCGGAAACTCAAACCAGTTGATCCCGCGCCGTTGTAGTTCATCATCACCGAGACGACCAATCAGGACGTCGTTGGGCGGTGCATTTTCCGGATGCAATTCAAGTCGGTTGCGCTCAAACCACTGTACTTGCAGCGGCCGACCTTCGATGATTTCTTCCTGTTGCGGTCCTATTGGCAGGCCAAACACGGGCAGACCACCATTTTGTTCCCAAAATTCGCTCATACGACCAGAAATACAGTAAGGTGTCTCATTAAAACAGCGATCACCGCTCTGCGCTTGTGCTATCTGGCCTGATGCGCCGAGAGCAACGGTGAACATGCTCATCAGCACCAGGCATAGGCCAATCCGTTGCAATAAATACATCCTCATGCGTTGCTCCTTGTGCTCTGTAATGGCGTTACCGAATCAGGGAGTACGTCCCCATACTTCGATTTCAGCCAGGCAGGTATCATCAAAACGTGTACCAGGGTAGATATCTTGAATGACCACGGTCACCGACGTTACCTCCGCCAGTTCCGGTGATGGTGGTGCAATGTCGAAGGTCTGGATGCCCCGTGTATCCGCAAACGTCTGCTCAAACTCATACCCATTGGAGAAGCGAATAGTCGCCTGTTTGATCCGATTGTTTGCTGTAAAGATTGCATCATCGCGGTCAAAACCTATCGACATGCCAATCTGCTCCACCAGCAAGGGCGCCGGAAAGGTCAATGTGAACGATTCGCCCACGCCAGGGCCATCGACCCCTTCGACCCATGATGTCTCCAGCGAGCCATCGATGACCTGATTGGCGGTATAACTGGCAGCCGCATCGGTCGGCAGTTCGGATGATG
>JAAURD010000127.1 GCA_012034075.1 Chloroflexaceae bacterium
CTCGAACTGACCGGCAAACGTTGCGCATACGCCCCAAAAACGGTCTTAATGGCATGGGTCTCGGCAACATCGCCTACGGGGGTGCTGGTGCCATGGGCATTGATATAGCCCACCGCCTCGGCGGGCAGGCCCGCATCGTGCAGCGCCAGCGCCATAGCCCGTGCTGCGCCTTCGCCGCCTTCGGGTGGCTGGGTAATATGAAAGGCATCGGTAGTCATACCATAGCCCACCAGCTCGGCCAGTATCGGCGCACCGCGACTCGCTGCATGGGCATAATCTTCCAGTATCAGCACGGCGGCGCCTTCGCTAAGCACAAAGCCATCGCGGGTGGCATCAAAGGGACGTGAGGCGGTCTCTGGCGCTTCGTTGCGGGTTGAGATGGCTTTGGCGCTGTTAAAGGCAGCCACACCAATCGGTGTTACCGAAGCCTCGCAGCCGCCAGCGATAATAGCTCTGGCACGACCGCGACGAATGGTTTCGGCGGCCTCTCCCAGTGCGTGTGCCGAACTGGCACAGGCCGAGGTGGTACAGAGGCTGGGGCCGCGTGCGCCGGCCATAATGGCTATCTGCCCGGCAGCCATGTTGGTTATCATCGCTGGAATTAAAAAGGGGCTGACCCGACTGGAGCCACGGCTGCGCAAGACATCAAGTTGGGTAGCGAGGGTTTCCAGGCCACCAATGCCGCTGCCCAGAAAAACCCCGATATCATTCCTGTTCGTGTCATCAATCACCAGTTCAGATACCCGTAGCGCCTCCTGGGTTGCCGCAAACGCCAGTTGCACAAAGCGGTCGGTCCGGCGTGCCTCTTTGCGATCCATATACTGCGTGGCATCAAAATCGCGTACCTCACCTGCAAACTGGGTCTCAAAGCCCGCCGTATCAAATAACGTAATGGGCTGAATACCGCTGCGGGCCTCGGTTATGCCTTGCCAGAGCGTTGGCACATCCAAACCGAGCGGGCTGACTGCGCCCACGCCAGTGACCACCACACGCCGATCCATGGTTCTGCTCTCCTTTTCGCATCTACATCAGGTTCATCCTCAATCAAGATGCAGATTGGCTTGATTATACCAGACCATGAAGCCATGGGCAACGCCTATTGTCAAACACGAACATCAGTGCTATACTATTTCTATACGGTGTGCGTGGTCGTTTGCCTTGCGCAGGACAGTGGTCTGCCAGCACAGCTGCAAGCCGGCGCTCCGCGTCAGAGCAAGCTAGTTCAACCAACAGGCAACTTCTGTGGCATTTGTTCGGTCTAATTGACAGTCTGCGCACGCTATAGTATTGTACATTCAGAAGCACCCTGAGGGAGTTTGTATTGAACAGAGAGGCGGTCTGATGACAAACCCATCTGAAAAAGAAAAGGCCTTGAGCGCAGCAATTACCCAGATTGATCGCAAATTTGGGAAAGGCTCGATTATGAAGCTCGATGAGAGCAGTAATCGCCTGTCCATCGAAGCCATTCCCACCGGTTCGATCTCGCTCGATATCGCCCTTGGCATCGGGGGCATACCGCGAGGCCGAATTGTGGAGATTTATGGACCTGAGAGCAGTGGTAAAACCACTCTGGCTCAGCACATTATTGCCGAAGCCCAGAAACTCAATGGGGTTGCGGCTTTTATCGATGCGGAACATGCGTTTGACCCATCCTATGCGTCACGCTGTGGTATCAAAATACCCGATTTGCTCATATCGCAACCTGACACGGGTGAGCAGGCGTTAGAAATCTGCGATATGCTCGTTCGTTCCAATGCCGTTGATGTAATTGTGATTGACTCTGTGGCAGCCCTGGTGCCGCGTGCCGAAATTGAAGGCGATATGGGCGACTCACTGCCTGGTCTGCAAGCACGGCTGATGAGCCAGGCCCTACGCAAGCTCTCCGGCGGCATTAGCAAAAGCCGCACGGTGGTGGTCTTTCTCAACCAGTTGCGTATGAAGATTGGCGTGATGTTTGGCTCGCCGGAAGTCACCACCGGTGGTCAGGCACTCAAGTTTTACGCTTCCGTGCGTCTGGATATTCGTCGCATTGAGACGATTAAGCAGGGTGACCAGACGCTGGGGTTGCGTTCACGGGTCAAGGTGGTGAAAAACAAAGTGGCGCCACCGTTTCGACAGGCTGAATTTGATATTATGGCCGATGAAGGTATTTCGCGGGTGGGTGATCTGCTTGATTCGGCAGTGAATATGGAACTCATTCGCAAGAGCGGGGCCTGGTTCTATCTGGGTGATGATCGTCTCGGTCAAGGTCGTGAAAACGTCAAAAACTTTCTCCGTGAAAACCCGGCCGTCACCGATGAGATTGAGCGTATGATCCGCGAACAACTGCTTACCCGACCAGTCTCAGCTACATCGTCGTCAGATGATGAAACCGAAGAAGCCAGTGAACTGGCTGACGCCATGTCGGAATAGGTGTATGGGTGGGAAGCTCTCATGACCCGTGCAAAACCAAGCGCAGTCCAAGCGGCTGCCCGTTATATCGAGACACGACCCCGTTCGATTGCCGAAGTACGGGTTCATCTTGGTCGTAAGGGCTATGACGATGATGCGATTGACGTGGCAATTGCTCGCTTGCAAGAGGTAGAACTGCTGGATGATGCTTCCTTTGCGCGTTTATGGGTCGATAATCGACAGACCCACCATCCACGTGGCAGTGCCGCTCTGCGAAACGAACTGTATCGTAAGGGCATCGACCGTGCTATTATTGATGCAACGCTCAGTGATACCGCATTGCTCGGTGATCCAGCCACACAGGCGATGAGTCTTGGCCGTGCCGCCCTGCGCAAATATGCCAATGCTCCCGACCGTGCAACGTTCTGGCGGCGACTGGGTGGCTATCTGCAGCGGCGCGGGTTCACGTTCGAGGTGGTTGAGCCGGTGCTTACGACGTTGTGGAGCGAACTGGAACAGAGCCGTGACCGCGACCAGAACGATGACCTGTCAGCAGAGACATGACACGCCCAGGCTCGTGGTTGAACCACGTTGATCTGATGCGTTCAGCTGGAGGTGCGGTTTGTAGTCGCACGCCGACACTACAAGCAGGCGCTCCTTGTGATATCAAGATGGTTCAACCAGTAGAGGTGCGGCATGCTGCGCCCTAGGTGACCATGCCGGTTTGCATTGGAGTTGGAGGTTTTTTGTGCCCGATATTCACTATCTTGGCCATTCCTGTTTTCGTCTGAAAGGGCGGAATGGCATTGTGCTGTGTGACCCCTTTGATCGTTCGATTGGTCTTGAGTTGGGCCGGCCAACCGCCCACATTGTAACAATAAGCCATCAGCATGCCGATCACAACTATATCGATGGGGTGCGCCCGGTCCGTGATGATATCTTTCCGATCAACGGCCCCGGTGAATATGAAATCCGCGGGATCCTGATCACGGGTGTCAGCACCTTTCACGACGCTACGAAAGGAAGCGAACGGGGGCGCAATACGGTATATGTAATCCACATTGAAGATGTTGCGTTCTGTCATCTCGGCGATCTGGGACATGAGTTGACAAAGCGGCAATTGGAAGAGATTGGCAATGTTGATGTGCTGTTTGTGCCAGTTGGTGGTGGTGAGACGATTGACCCGGCCGGAGCCTCGGCAGTGATGAGCCAGATTGAACCACGGGTCGTGATACCAATGCATTATGCGTTGGGGCAGCAGTCATTGGAGCAAGAGCTGGCGCCGCTCAGCAAGTTTTTGCACGAAGTTGGCGTCAAGGAGCACGAACCAGAAGAGAAGCTCTCGTTTACCCCTTCGAGCTTGCCCGCCGAACATGAAGAGATGCGGGTCATGATCATGCGGCCGGTCAGCGGGTAAAACGCACGTGTGTGTATTGGCTATAGGTATTCTCAAAAGGGAACGCGAGAGGCCCGCACCGCAAGGTGATACCGGCCATGGCGGCTGTCTGAGGACAACACCTGGTGTATGATAAAAGCACTTCAAGCCGTCGTTCAATAGAGGTGAAAGAAGATGTTCTTATAGGTATGAGATGCAAAAGGGCAGTGCCAGCACACTCCTGGATACGTGACCCGACTCCTGTCTGACCCTGAAAATAACTATGAGGTATTACGGATGGCAAAGTATATCTTTGTGACGGGTGGTGTTGTCTCTTCCATTGGGAAGGGTATCAGTGTTGCCTCGATTGGACGGCTGCTCAAAAGTCGCGGGCTGCGCGTATCCATTCAAAAACTCGATCCCTATCTCAATGTTGATCCTGGTACGATGTCACCCTATCAGCATGGCGAAGTCTTTGTGACCGATGATGGCGCCGAGACTGATCTGGACCTGGGCCATTATGAGCGTTTTATTGATGAGTGCTTATCGCGACTAAGTAATGTGACCACTGGTCAGGTGTATTCGTCGGTCATTCAGAAAGAACGGCGCGGTGATTACCTGGGCGGGACGATCCAGGTGATTCCACATATTACCGATGAAATCAAATCGCGGATTACGGCCGTGGCCGAACAAACGCAGGCCGATGTCGTGATTGTTGAGGTTGGCGGCACGGTCGGTGATATCGAGAGCCTGCCCTTTCTCGAAGCCATTCGCCAGATGCGCAAAGATGTTGGGCGCGATAATGTGATGTATATTCATGTCACGCTTATTCCGTACATTGCCTCAACCGATGAACTGAAAACGAAGCCAACCCAACACTCGGTGATGGCCTTGCGTGGTGTTGGTATCAATGCCGATGTGATTCTCTGTCGTGCTGACCATGCCATCTCCGAAGAGATTCAAGAAAAAGTGGCCTTCTTTACCAATGTTGATCTCCGTGCAGTTATTCCGGTGCAGACGGTTGAGTCGATTTACGAAGTGCCGCTGGTGCTGGAAGAGTCGGGCCTGGGCAACTATCTGGTTGAACGCCTGGGTTTGCAGACCAAACCTCCGGCATTGGATGACTGGTATCGACTGGTGCATCTCATTAAGCAACCCAAGCGGGTGTTATCGATAGCGCTGGTGGGCAAATATGTTCAGCTGCGCGATGCCTATATCAGCGTGGTTGAGTCGTTGCGCCATGCCGGTCTGCCCCAGCAGTTGGATATCGATATTCGCTGGGTTTCGGCGGAGCAGATCGAACAGGAAGGACCCGACCGCTTGCTGGACGATGTGTACGGCATTGTGGTACCTGGCGGCTTTGGCGACCGCGGGATTGAGGGCAAGATTATGGCGGCCGATTATGCCCGTGAGCAGCGTGTGCCCTATCTGGGCCTGTGCCTGGGCATGCAGTGTGCTACGATTGCCTTTGCTCGCAAGGTGTTGCCGAGCGAGCTTGCCAATAGCACCGAGTTTCAACCCGATACGCCCGACCCGGTGATTGATCTGATGCCGGATCAGCGAGGGATTGTGGATAAAGGCGGAACAATGCGACTGGGTGTGTATCCATGTGTGCTCACACCGGGGACGCGGGCTGCTGCGGCCTACGGTGAGAGCAATGTGCTTGAACGTCACCGCCATCGCTTTGAGTTTAACAATGCCTATCGTCAGGTGCTGGAAGCGGCGGGCCTGGTGATCAGTGGGTTGTCGCCAGATGGCCGGCTGGTCGAGATTATCGAACTGCGCGATCACCCGTGGTATGTCGCCAGCCAGTTTCACCCCGAATTTTGTTCACGCCCTGATCGCCCGCATCCCCTCTTTCGTGATTTTATTGCGGCGGCTTCACGAGCACTCCGCGACGATCAGCGTGACTATCACCCGAGCTTAGAGCCGTATGAGAATCATATCGTTCGTGCCTGGGCAGCGGTTGAGGTTTCATAGCGCTGTTCCTGACCGATGCTAGCACACTGAATTGCGTTTCAAAACGCTGCTGGACCTGCTCTATAAGGATAACAAGATGACGCATGGAACCGATATGCCGTTTCCACCAGCCTGGGAGATTGCCCGCGTGGCACGGCGGTTGCAGGAGCAGCTCCCGGACCTCATCCAACGCTACCACATTCGGTCACTGGGTGTCTTTGGTTCGTATACACGCAATGAGCAACGCTCAGAGAGTGATCTGGATGTCCTTGTAGAATTTGATGATATCTGGCAACAGAGCCTCTTAACGGTTGCCGCACTGAAACATGAGATCAGTGATCTGCTAGGGGTCAGGGTTGATCTGGTGCTACGTGATGGGTTACGCCCTGGCATTGGAGAGCGTATTGTTGAAGAAGTTGTGTGGTTGTGAGTAGGCAGCCTCTTCGTGCTCAACCAATAGATTCGCTTCTCTGCATTCAGAACACAACGGGTATCGGGTATTGTTTACCTCTTATATGACAGTTTGTCCTCTAGCTACACTGTAGGGGGCGGCGTGGTGCGCCTCTATAGGGTAGATACTTCCTTATAAACCCTTCTTCCACAAATTCCCCATGGAGATCGCGTGTAAGGAACTCCTCCGCGCTTTGGTGGTACATCTTATTTACCACAGAGCGCACAAAGCGCACACAAAGGGCCGCCAGGGCTTCGTGCCATCTTCGTGACCTTCGTGTGCTTTGTGGTGTACGTGTTTCTTACCACAAAGCGCATGCAGGCCACACAACATGGACCCAATCTATGGTATACTATCAGCACATCCGTAGCACATGGCTCGGCTCTGACCCAAACCGAAAGGAATGCATGTGACTGATCACGACCAACGGTTTAAGCGTCTCTCAGCACCTTTTTTATTGAATTTCTGGAACTCTTTTTTCCGCCGGTGGCCCGCTCCATCGATCGCACCTGGATCGAGTTCCTCGACAAAGAGACCTTCACCGACATTGCCATGGGCGATTCCTTTGACGCCGATCTCGTCGTCAAAACCCGCTTTCACGACCAGCTGAGCTATTTTCTGATCCACACCGAACATCAATCAGAGCCCGAACCGTTCTTCCCCAGGCGTCACTTTCGCTACTTCGCGCTGCTCTTTCTAAAGTACAATCTGCCGATTTATCCGATTGTGGTCTTCTCCGACCGATCACAAAGGCGCAAGGAGCCGACCGAATACACCATCTCCTTTCCCGACCTGGATGTGTTACGATTCAACTACCGGGTCGTGCAGGTGGGGCGCTTGCACTGGCGCGAATTTGTGGATGTCCTGAACCCGGTTGCGTGTGCGTTGCTGTGTTTGATGGCGCGAAAGCGCGAAGAACGCCCGCTGGTGCTGCTGGCGAGCCTGCGCTTGCTGGTTCGCCTGAAGCTGGATCGGGCACGCACGTTGTTTATCGGTGGCTTCATCAACACGTATCTCCGTTTGGACGAACAAGAAAAAGAGACCTATGCAGCTGAACTGGCACAACTTGTGCCAGCAGAACAGGAGGCGGTAATGGAACTGACGACCAGTTGGAAAGAAGAAGGCAAAGCGGAAGGCCTCGCCGAAGGCAAAGCGGAAGGCCTCGTCGAAGGACGCCAGGAAAAAGCATTGGACATGACCCGGCGGTTGCTGCTGCGCCGCTTGGGGGCGCTCTCGCCAGACGTGGAATCAGAGTTGGTGCAGCGTTCAGCTGAGCAGTTGGATCAACTATTTGATGCTGCGTTCAGCCTGAGCACGGCTGCCGACCTGGAGGCGTGGCTGGCGGCCAACCCACCAGCAGCGCGTAGCAATGGGCACACCAACGGCATCGCCTGACCTGGTGATTTCTTCCACAGGCAACTGAACTGGCACAACTTGTGCCAGCAGAAAAGGAGGCGGTAATGGAACTGACGACCAGTTGGAAAGATGTTAAGGGGGTTTGACAGAACGCTAGACTGTGCTATCATAGTGCAACGATAGCACAACCTATAACGCAGCGCATGCTGTTTCAGCTGCTTCTTGAGTTGCAGACACTACGGCTCGGGGTTGAGCACTGAAACATGCGTGATAGGAGTTATCTGATGCATGATGTTGCAACCGAACGCCAGACGAGCCCCGCACACCGATTCGCTATCTGACGAGCCGTCTGCTGTCTGGCGGTCTGCTGCTACTACTGCTCACGCTGCTGGTTGGCCTGCTGACACGTCAGAGCCATGCGCAGACAAGCACCACGCCGTTGATCTTTATTCCGGGCGTGAATGGGAGTTTGCTGTTTGAACGCTTGCCTTCGGGTGATCTCCAGGAGCGTTGGCCGGATGCGGCGCTCACTATTCGCACCAAGCAGCGCCTGAGCCTGGGTGATGATCAGCCCGACCCGCCCGCCGATATGCTGGCAACGGATGTGTTACGACTCTACCTGGGCAGCGATACCTACCAGTCGCTGCTGTCAATGCTTACCACGACGGCTGGCTACACTGAATATATGGTTGCGGATGACCCCGACCGCCGGAGCCGCGCGGGCTGCGATACCAGCCAGACCGACGCGACGTTGTTTGTTTTTGCGTATGATTGGCGACTGAGCAATGCAGCCAATGCCGATTTGATCGACGACTATATTGGCTGTATTCGCCGGCTGCACGGTGACGATACGCCGATTGATATCCTGACCCATAGCATGGGGGCGCTGGTGGCCCGAAGCTATACGCTGCAATACGCCGATGACCAGACGATCAACCAGTTGATTGCGATTGCCCCGCCCTGGCATGGTACCCCATCGAGCGTGATACTGATGGAGACGGGCTATCAACCGGGTATCTCAGGGGTGCTGGTAGACCAGCAGGAGTACCAACGCCTGGTTGGGTTCTTTCCCAGTATCCACGAGTTGCTGGCTAGTGCGCCGCTGTTTGCCAGCGATGGCGCTGTTGCGTTTGCGGAAGATGGATGGGATATTGATGGCGATGGCATAGCCTTTGAGCGTTATACGTATGACGATTTTGTGGCGCTGCTGAATCAGCGGTATGGCGAGCAGGTTGGCAGCAACCAGCAGACGTTTCATACCGCCGAGCAGGGTGATCTGAACCAGACGGTGGGCGTGCGCTATACGATTATTCAGGGCCTGCGCAGCATTGCCGATACAACGCGGCAGGTGCGTGCGGTAGAATTGCCTATCTGTAATGGGCAGGTGTGCCAGGCTATGCGCTACTTTGCCGCCGATATGGGCATGGGCGATGTCACCGTCCCCACCATCAGCAGCCAGCCGGCCGATGCGCTGGCGCCGCAGGTGTATACACTGACGGGCGATAATACGGCGATAGACCATGGCAATCTGGTACGGAACAATGATGTGTATGCGCTGATTGTGGCGACCCTGAACCAGAGTACGACGACGACGGTCGCCCCAGCGCAGACGGTGGACCTGCGACTGGCCTACTATCTACGCACGCTCAATGCGACCTCGGTGACGGTGCGTGATGCCAATGGCAATGGCATTGGTGATATCACTGATGCTAGCCAGCTTACGCCCACGGACTCTTACCAGTTGACAATTATTCCCACGGGTGGGCAATATGATGTGACGATAACTGCTGCTGCTGAGCCGTTGGATATTGAGTTGGCGATTGGTACGGGGATGACGACGACGCAACTGATTCGCTACCGTGATCTGGTGGTTGATGCTAACGCCAGTGCGCTGTTAACGCTTGGCCTACCGGACGGCCCTGCATTGCAGGTGCAAGATCGTGTGATCAGCCCGACGGTGGTGCTGAGTGGCAATCTGCTGGCCGATATGACGCCACCGCAGGTGAGCATTACATCGACGGTGGAGCAGAATCAGCTGCGCATCAGTATCACAGCGACGGATGACGACAGTGGCGTGGCCGATCAGGGTGTGCGTTATTCACTGGATGGGAGCGTTTACAGACCGTACACTGATACGCTGATGCTCGATCCAGATGCGATTGAAAGCGAGACGATTGCGGCATTTGCTGAGGACCGGGCGGCCAACCGTTCCAACATCATAACAGTAACCCTCACCCTGGACCAGCCGGCGCCGGCGGTCTATCTGCCGCTGATATGGCATGGGGTTGCTAATGCCACAAGAGCAGATGCCCAGAGCTATCACAACGCGCCTGCCAGCCCGGTGGTACGATGGTCGTGGCATCCAGCTGCAACACAATGGCTGGGCCAGACAGCCGTTGGCCCGGCTGCACCTGGGAACGGTGATAGACTTCGACCGGCAGGCCGATGACTGATTCGGCTGCCAGTGCGGCACGCACCAGCTGAAACGGTTCGGCCTGCTGGGGGCGATAGGTGCCGGCCACCGCCAGTGGTGTGGCGAGCGTTTGTGTCGGTGTAATCATCAGGCTATGGTCTACACCAGATTGGCACACCAGCTTGAGCCGTAGGGTTACTGCCTCAATCGACCGACCAATCAATGCATGGCCGCTCTGGCGCTGATGCAACTGATGAAAGCGCTCGATGAGCTGTTGCCGCAAACGCTCAAAATCGTTCATGGCTACCTCAATCTCGGCCGGATCGGCGATATCCAACAGCGGCGTGGTGATCTCGTGCGACTGCCCGACATAGCGCAGATCCAGCGCTACGGTGGCGTGAATGGGCAGCGACTGCTCGTTGTCGGTCATAGCCGTTTGATCCTGCTGCATCTCGCCCAACCCTGACAGGCCAGATCATGCATCACCTGCTGCAACAAGACGGCCGGCAGCTGCTCAAGCGGTTGGGCCAGGAACACGGCATAGTCACGGGTACTATCGGCGACGAGCATGCCCAGTGCGGAGAGGACGCCGGGATAGTGCGGCACCAACACCTGACGCATGCCGAGCATATCGGCAAGATAGGCGGCGTGCAGCGGACCGGCGCCACCAAAAGCGACCAGCACAAACTGGCGCGGGTCATAGCCACGTTCGACCGAGATAGCGCGGATGGCTCGCTCCATTGCGGCATTGGCAACGCGTAGCACACCCAGGGCAGCTTCATCAATGGAGATATGCAACTGGTGCGCCAGGCTTGCCAGTGATTGCCGCGCCCGTTCTGGGCTGAGGGCCAGCCGACCGCCCAGAAAGGCATCGGCACGGAGACGCCCAAGCACCAGGTTGGCATCGGTCACGGTGGGTTGCAAGCCCAGGCCATAACAGGCAGGGCCGGGATCAGCCCCGGCGCTCTGGGGGCCAACGCGCAAGGCGCCGCCTTCATCCAGTCGCGCGAGCGACCCACCGCCAGCGCCAACCGTATGAATAGCGATACTGGGTAGACAAACCGGCCAGCCACCCACCTCGGAGGCATGGATCTGTGGCAGGGTGTCATCACACAGCGCCACGTCGGTAGATGTGCCGCCCATATCGAAGCTGATAATGCGCTTGAAACCGGCCTGCTGCGCCACCAGCCGGGCGCCGACCACGCCACCAGCGGCCCGGAGAGGGTGGTGCGGGCAGCCAGCCGGCGGGCCGCAGCAACCGTCATGCTGCCGCCATCGGAGGCCATAATGCGCAAGGATGGCATTGGTTCGGTGGCAGGTGCCGCGCTACCCTGGGTCATCAGGCCCTGTTCGATCTGTTGCAAATAGCGGTCGAGCACCGGTGCAACGTAAGCATTCACCACGGTGGTGCTGGTGCGTTCATATTCACGATATTCGGGCAGAATGTCGGATGAGAGGCAGACCAGAAAACGGGGTTGCCCATCGTTGCCAACGATACGGGCGAGCCGCTGGGCCACCTGCTGTTCGTGTTGGGGCATGCGGTAGCTGTGCAAAAACAGACTGCAACGGACTCAACGTCAGCGGCGATCAAGCGTTCAATCGCACGCTCAAGGTCATCGTGCGACAAGGGCAGCAGTACCTGCCCATCGGCGGTTATGCGTTCGCCAATCTCAAGGCGCAGATCAGCAGTCACCAGCGGCTCTGGTCGGGTCACCGCCAGATCATAGAGCGTTGGGCGAACGCCACGACCTATCACCAGCACATCGGCGAAACCGGCGGTGGTGAGCAGGGCTGTGCGTGCGCCGCGCTGCTCAAGCAGGGCATTGGTCGCCACGGTGGTGCCATGGATGATACCCTGCGGCAGCCCAAGCGTCGCAATGCCATCGAGCAATGCTCGGGCGGGCTGATCGGGTGTCGTGGGCAGCTTATGAATGGTCAGCCGCCCATCCTGGAGCAGTACAAAATCAGTGAATGTACCGCCAATATCAATGCCAATACGTTTTTCCACAATCACATAATGTTCCCACAAAGAGCACAAAGAACACAAAGGCAAAGAGAAAAACCCGTTGTCCACGAGCTCCGTGCCTCCGGGGTACACCGCTCAAACACTTCAACGCTTGCAAGCCGCACCAACAACGTTCGCGACCCGCGTCCGACCCGGTGCGGTCGTACTCCCTGCTCAAGGCCGTAGGCGCGGCTTGCAGCCGACCGCTCAAGGCCGTAGGCGCGGCTTGTAGCCGCGCAAACGACCCCAACCAGTGTGATGTAATTCTACCAAAGTACTCCTTAACTCGCATTTATATCACTTTGCGCTTCAGCTTCGCTATGCTGTGGGATGGAGGACCCTGGCAGGGCGAGTTTGGATTCGCTATGATAGGTCGTGCGGCTGCCAGCCGCACCTACGATTCGCACCGACGACGTTCGCACCGCGCACGGTCCGCGTGCGGTCGTGCCGACCGCTCAAGGCCGTAGGCGCGGCTTGTAGCCGCGTTCCCTTTCCAGCGCACACGATCTCCCCATACCAAGCACCGCCGACCCGGGGCGGTCGTCCTTTCAAGGGTAGGTTTTTTGACAGATCGCTTTCTGATGCGGTATGAGACGCAAA
>JAAURD010000128.1 GCA_012034075.1 Chloroflexaceae bacterium
GATCGGTTACTTCGGGTTGCAAAACGAGCTTGCCCGCCTCGAGCAGCGCAGCATCACGCATATCTTGGAGCAGGTCACGCTGCTGATCGAGGACCGATTGCAGCCGGTCGCGTCCGGGTTCGATCAGGGTCATATCAAGCTGGTGATATTCCAGACCCATCATCCATACATCCATCGCCGATTGTATTGCTTGTACGGTGTGGTTGAGATCATGCACCACTGCACGAACGGCATCGCTGCGGGCATGCATCAGTGTCTCCAGTTCGGCCTGCTGTTGGGCCTGGCGCTCCATCATAACCCGTACCTGGTCAACCATCTGATTGAAGCTCTGGGCAAGCATCCCCAGTTCATCCTGGCTCCGCACGGGCACCTGAGTCTGAAGATTGCCTCTGGCGATATGGTTGGTGGCGGCAGCCATTTCTTGCACTGGTCGCAGCAGCGAGCGACTCACGAGTAAGACCAGAGCAGTGCCTACGATGACGGCAATCAGGGCAACCAGCAGGCCTTCTCGTTGGACGGCCTGCATTTTGGCGTGCAGTGGGGTGATCGGCAGACCAATGCTGATAGCGCCTAGGGTCTCATTGCCAGCAGTGACTGCCTGTCCTGCAACCAGTTGATCTGCTTGCCACAAAAAGACCGGCGTCGTGCTAGCCGCAAAACGCTGCCCCAGCGGGTCGGGTGCGGTTTCAAACACAACCGCACTGTTGCTATACGAAAACGTGCTGTCATCGGTCAGGGTACTGGCAATGGTCCGGCCCTCAGCGTCATAAATATTCCCAAAAACAAGGGTCGTGTGATCATTGTCCAGTTCACGGGTGATACTTGAAAGAGCATCAACATCCAGATTATAGAGCGAGTCATCAATCGATGTGGTAAGCATAGCGAGCATGGCCGCTGCCTGGGTTTCCAGTTCCGAGCGAAAGTTCTGCTGCTCACGCCATAATGAGAGGAGCGTGACACTGATGACGGTTGCGATGACCAGCACGATGAACGTGAGGGGCAACTTCACCGTGAACGGCAAATGCTTCCACATGAGCCGACCGGAGCGTTGCCACCAGTGCTGATGCGCTGATGGAACGCTCGGTTGCGAAGGTGAATACGGGTCGGAATGAATCGTTGGCATCAGTTTACTCAACCTGAACCAGCGTTTCTTCATAGAGCTTTTGAATACGTGCTAACTCAGTTTCTACATCCTCTGGTAGCGCATCAAAACGAGCCGTCTTCTCAAAGGTTTCCATCATTTGCGGACCTTCTGCCTGTGTTTCCAGATTAGACAGTAGCTCGATCACACGTGTACGCACCGGTTCTGGCAAGCCTTTGCGGGCCAGCACCAGTTGTCGCGGGACCATGCGCGTTTCATGGATGACGGTCAGCTGTTCGCGCGTCTCTGCCGGAATATCGCGAAAGTCCTGGTTTGAGGTACCACCAGCGTCTACTTTCCCACTAATGACCCACTGAATGGTATTCGCATCTGAGCCGCTGAAGACATACCCAACTTCACCAGGAGCAACTGGCGCACCGGGTTCAGCCAGTTCCACTGGCTTCAGGCCAGTCTCAATGACTGCGGTCATGGGTAAAAAGTAGGCAGTGGTCGAAGATGCCTGCTCAAAAGCGAGGGTATGACCTTCAAGGTCTTCAATCGTGTTCAAGTCACTATCGGCACTGGCAAAGATCAACGATGCATATTCGGCATCGCCACCCTTCCACTGGCGCAAAATCGGCTCACTGCCAAATCGGGTGATCTGAATCATAGCAGGATAGACGCTCTCAAAGGTGAGATCGACTTCACCCGACTCTAACCATGCTCCCATCGTTTCCAAATCGGGGGCAATCTTTACGGTACCGGTGCTGATGCCAAGATCGTTCATGTTTTCGGCCAGATAATCGGCAATGGGTTGCCATGTTTCAATCTGGTCGGTCGGCTGGTTATCAATATCACCCAGTACAATCACACCAGTACCACTTGAACTGGTCGTTGAGGCCGTGTCAGCGGGGGCATCGCTGGCAGCGGGGGCACCGCCGCAGGCTACCAGCAGGATCGACATTCCCATTACCACAACGAATACACGCACCATGCGTTGCATGTCCTACGTCCTTTCTCTGATAGAGCACACCAAACATATCAGCACAAAAGCGGACGCCACCGAAATCCGGTGGAGAAGGTCGATGTTCTTTTAGCACAATGAAGAGACGAAACCCAGTTTCGGTGACTTCCTTTCTATACGCGAACCAGATTGTATGCTGTTATTCAGACCACCCAATAAGGAGTATACCATGATGGCGTGCTTTTGTATAGGGTCATTGCCTGTGAGATAGCTGGCGCAACGATAGACAACAACGTAACATAACAAAGCAGATATAGAGTAATTAGGGCGCTATTATTTGTTCAATACTGGCAAGTAAGACCAAATTCATCACTGGTCTGTTCTTTTCTATGACTCAGATCGCATCGTTGCGGATGTTCGGCTTGCCACCGCACAGCGGTCTGATACTGAATCAGGATATCGCGTATCGATGAACCGAATTTGGTATCGGACCGGCACGACGATCAGTTCCGAACGGGCCTTCTCGCTGCTCAGGGCAAGGGGATCCGCTTGCAAGCACATGGGCGAGCCAGTCCGGAACGTCCGCTATGCACCCGAATTTGTGGTATGCGTGTCATTCGACGTATCTTCATCAAGGCTCATTTCATCATCAAGTTCCAGCTGTAACAAGTTCACAAACGCCTCGGCGGTTGGTAGCAACGCGTTCAGGTCCATGGCGGTGTCGATCAACCAGGCATCATCATCGACCAGGACCATTTCGAGCACGGCAATCCAGCGCTTGCGTTGTATCAGACCGGGTGGGGCAAACCGGCCGGGCCGAAAACGAAAGCGGCGCACACGTTCCCAAGGCACGGTCTGGGTGCGTTCACGGGCAACACGGTTGCGCTGAGCATAGATAATGACCCGCTCCTGGGCATCCACGGTAATCGTGTTACGCGTGGTCGCAATGGCATAACCCCCAAACAGACCCAAGCTTGCGGGTATCCCACAGAGCAACGCCACGACCATACCGGCCAGTGCGGCAAACACATCTTCTGTGCCAGTGACGTAACTGCTACAAAAAATCATCAAGGTGACCAACAGCAGCAAGGCCCCACATCCCATAAAGGTCTGACCATCACGCGCATTGGCACGCGGGCGGGAAGAGAGCACGAGACGCTGATCGGTCTGTTCGGTGATGGTGTAATATGGCTCAAGTGATGGGCGTAAACCAATTCTTTGCCTCCTTTTGTGATTGTTTCTAAGAGATGTATAATGATCTGCCATCTGGTAGTCCTTTCTTCACCAAGTGGTAGTACGAATACTCATAGTAAAAAGGTGGTTTATAGCGTATTATGGTACCATTTTGGGCATCAATTGCTACGAATACTCATAGTAAACCGATAGATCGTATAGTACCTTAGTCCCATTTTTGGATACCGTTCTTTGCGTGCAAACCGGCTGTTCTCTCCTACTCAGGACCATGCTATCAACACGTTTTCCGCGATTGGAACGGTATAAAACCTGACGTTTGGGTTAGGCCTAGGGTCTCACCAGAGCGAACCCATGAGTGAACATTCTGGCAAAATTGTCATCATTTTGCCAGAAACGGCAACGACGGGGGTTGCATACGTATGCTATACTATGTATACAAAGGTTAATACTGGGTAATGATAAACAGCGATGGCGCTGACCCTTGATTGAAAGGATTGTTCAAAAAACCTGTCTTGGTTCTCGTCTTTTTTGTTACCATGTGCAATTGATCTGTCCGATGGTTGGATAATCAGGTTTTTCTGAACGTTTGTTACACACGGCTTTGACTCGGATTGCGTGAGCACCATAGTCAAAGCTCTTATTATCACTTCTGATAGCCAAGAGGTGAGACCAACCTGGTATTGTTGATTAAGTTGTTGAGGCATGCAACTATGTTTGATCGTAAGTTATGGCGTGAACACATTGACCGACATCTGCATCAACTCACGCGTAACCCCTGGCAAGATACGGCCCTGACCGGCGCAAAAACGGTCTTTGGGTATCTTGCAATGCGGACAATTGAGCCATTGCTCGATGAATTGGACCGTGAACCAATCACTGCTATCCATGTACTCAGCCCCATCACCGATGGCGTTGGGAGCAATTATCTGGTACGTCATGCGGTTCAATTTCGCAATCGTGGTGCATCACGCCTTGAGCGTGATATCAGCCGATTGCCAGAATTGCGCGTTGCAATTGAAGATATGATGATCGCTCTGGATACCATCAATTTGATCCGCAATGAATTAAATAGCGACCGCGCCGAAAAATTACGCGACCATTTGATAGAAGAACTCGACGTGTTTGGTCTTGACTCGTTCCCACGACTGCGACAGCAATTGATGACCCCTCGTTGGCGTTCATTGTATGATATTATTCGCAGTCTTCGGAAGAAGCGTTCTCATTATACCACTGAGGAACTGGTGCTCTTGCGTGAAGGGTTGCTTGATTGTACGCCACGGGTGCGGGCCGAAGCAGCACGAGCCATTGGTGAATTTACCGGTGAGCCACCAGAATCCTTGTTGACCAAATTACTCGATGTCGCATTGCATGATTGTGATCTTGAGCCACGCAATGCCGCAGCCTGTGCGATGGGGGCCTTGCGTGAACGCATTGCTTCCCAACAAGTACTGGACCGGCTGGCCTATAGCCTGGCGAGTGATGACCGATTTGTACGTACCGCAGCGGCCATTGTGTTAGAGAAACTGGGGGAGTATGCAGGGCATCCTGAAGCCATTGTACGTCTAGTCCAGTTGTTGCTGAATGACCATGATGCCTATGCACGTGAAGCAGCAGCCCATGCGTTGGGACACATTGGTGCAGCCGCAGCCCGTCCAGAGGTCATGCAAGCCCTGACGTCGGCTGGTCAGGATACGGATGAAAACGTTCATGAGGCTGCGCTTGAGGCACTGATTCGGCTCCGGCAACTCCGCGGTACGCAATCGTTTTCGACCGCCGCTTGAATTGACCGGGACAGGAAATGATGTGATGACCAATAGTATGCAACGTATCTTTTTGCATGGGCTGGAAAGTTCGAGCCAGGGGTTTAAAGCAACGATGTTTCGTGAGCTGTTCCCAGATGCCATACACACACCAGATTTTACTGGTCCCTTGCCGCAACGTATGGATCAGCTGTATGAAGTGGTGCAAGCAACAACGGGTTGGATCATGGTTGGTTCGAGCTTTGGCGGCCTGATGGCCGCAGTATTTGCATGCACCCGACCAAATCAAGTTGAACGTCTCGTCTTACTTGCACCAGCAATCAACCTGCCAGAATTTGCGTCGTATGAGCAACAATCAGTATCCATACCAACGACAATCTATCATGGTCGCCGTGACGATGTGGTACCACTGTCGCCGGTGCGCCAGATGGCTGAGCGGGTCTTTGTGAATCTGACGTTTCACGAGGTAGATGACGATCACATGCTGCGTTCAACGGTTCAATCGATTGATTGGCAGACCTTGTTGGCTCTCCCCTGATCTCCCAACAATACCCCTTCTCCTGGTGTCAGAGAAGGGGATTACGGGTTAAGGTGTTTCAGGGGAACAAACGATTACACACTAATCTGCTGGGCTAACAGAATGGCTTGAGCCACCTCTTTCATCGTCTTTCGGCTATTCATCGCAAGCCGCTGTATCTTCCGAAAAGCTTCAACTTCATGCATGCCCTGGTCCATCAGATAGGCTTTGGCCTGATCGATGACGGTGCGTGTATCGAGCTTCTCTTGCAACTCATACAGCACATGCTTTTGCGTGGTATGCTCATGCCATCGTGTTCGCGCAATCTCGATACTGGGCATCAGTTCGCTTTCCTGAATTGGTTTCATCAAATACCCGAGCACCCCCGCTTCACGCGCTTCTTGTGCCATCGTGCGGTCACACACACTGCTCATCAAGAGGACCGGCGTCAGTTGCTCGCGTGTTACAAGACGAGCGACCTCGATACCGCTGATCTGAGGCAATGGTACATCCAGCAGTGCCATATCGGGGCGTATCTGACGAATCGCGGTTACCGCTTCAGCACCATCCTGCGCTTGTCCAACGACGAGATATCCTTGTCTCTCAAGCATTTCTTGCAGGCTCAGACAGATACGCATGTCCTGGTCTGCGATAAAAACACGAGTCTCTTTCATACTGTTGTCTCTCTTCCTGCATGGCGATCGGCACCGCCTGAGCCAACCCGTGCGAAGGGTCCATCATGACATGACAACCGCTGGTGGTCTCAAGACCAGCAGTGACACATAACATAGGTTAACAACGACAATGCCTGATCAATCATCCTGTTCTTGGTTCGTTTTGGTTGTATCGAACAAGACGGGGTAACGCTTTGAGCGACAGCACAATCACTACAATAGTATAAAGTATACGGCGTGATATCCCCTGACAGCAACGGCTATAATGTACAAACTTTGGTGTTGTCACCTTGTGCAAGGCATCTTACGTTTCGAGTATCAGGTGGGGCGTTCACCAAACAGGGCACGACCAACCCGTATCATGGTGGCACCTTCAGCAATGGCTGCCTCAAAATCGTTGGTCATGCCCATCGAGAGGTGCTGCCAGGAGTGTTGTGGCAGCTGTTGGGCCAGGATTTCACGTACTTGAGAGAGTTGACGAAAGAACGGTTGGGCCAGTTGCGGGTCAGGCATAAGGGGGGCTATCGTCATCACACCCCGAAGATCCAGATGCGGCAGTGCGGCTATCTGCGCACTATCGGCGAGCAGGCGTTCCAACGCGATGGTATTGGCTGGACCGCCCGGTAAGGCCAAACCATGCTTACTGGCTTCACCACTGATATTCACCTGCAACAGCACCGGTAATCGACCCGGTTGCTCTTGTTGCTCGCTGAGGCTCTGGTTCAGTTGCTGCGCCAGACGCACACTATCGAGCGAATGGATGACATCAAATGTAGCAATGGCGGGCTTAACTTTATTCCGTTGCAAGTGACCAATGAGATGCCAGGTTGGCCTTGCACTGGTCATTGCTTCAAGCGTAGCGCGTTTGCCCACCGCTTCCTGCACACGGTTTTCGCCGACATGCGTAATACCAGCGGCAAGTGCCTCGGCGATACGTTCAATCGACTGGGTTTTGGTTGCTGCAATCAGGGTAATCTCTTCGGGTCGCCGTCCAGCACGGTATGCTGCCTGGGCTATTCGTTCGTTTACATCAGCAACCCGTTCAGCCATAAAACTCACACGCTGTCCCCTTTCATCTGCACTGGCTCCGCTTCTTTATTGTACTTCATGCTCTTCTCGCTTGACAATCAGGGCATTCTCAAGTAGGATATTCACGCTTTCCAGAGATTCAAAACGGTTTCTTCCTCTATCAGACAGCCATGGACGGAGTTTCTGGCGTGTGACACACCAATTTCATGCTATAATTTTCTCTTAACTACCGAATGTCTGTTTCAACAGCAAATGAAGGGGAGGTCGACCGGCGTTAGAAGAACGCATGATGGGAGAAAAACAGAAAAGTCCTGGTATCAATGACATCATCATCATAATGATATAGAGTGGGTTCGCAACCCGAAGAAACATATGCATATTGGTACCGGTTTTCTGTTCGATGCTCTATCATTGGGAATAGAGCTGTTTTTCGTCGCAATGTAAGGAAGGAATAAAAACGAATGAAACGTTTTATCAGTGTACTGACCGTGCTCATTATGATGATGGGCATACTCGCAGCGTGTACTGGTGGGGGACAACCCGCTGCTAATCCAACAGATGCTCCAGCAGAAGATGAAGCAACTTCGGCTGCCGATACTGAAGCCACGCCCGAAGCAGAGGAGACCACAGAAACAGATGAACCTGCTGGGGACGGTGAGTTTGCCGGTACGATTAAGATTGCCACCCAGGGGCCGCTCTCTGGACCACAGGCCGCTTTTGGCACGGGCCTCAAGAATGGTTCTGAACTGGCGCTGGAGCAACTTGCCGAACCACTCACCGAGCTTGGCTTTGATGTGGAGCTGGCGCCGTTTGATGATGAAGCCCAGCCCGAAAAAGGCTCGGCCAATGCCAACAATATCATTGCCGATCAGGATGTCCTTTGTGTCGTGGGGCACTTCAACTCAGGCGTGGCGCTGGCCGCCCTGCCCACCTACCAGAGTGCCAATCTGGTGATGGTCTCACCCGCCAATACCAACCCCAATATCACCGATGCAGAGTATGATGTGGCGTACCGCATTGTCGGTCGCGACGATGTCCAGGGCGCCGTCGGTGAGCAGTTTGCCCGTGAAGAACTGGGCGTCGAAACGGTCTACATCATTCACGACCAGACGGACTATGGACAGGGTATCGCTGAAGTCTTCCGTCAGAGCGCCGAAGAGAATGGTCTGGAAGTCCTGGGCTTTGAGGGCACCGAAGAGGAATCGGTCTTTGACTCGATCCTGACGCCGATCCAGGCCACCACCCCGGACTTGATCTACTTCGGTGGGATCTACTCACAGGCCGGCCCGTTCTTCAAGCAGGCCCGCGAGCGTGGTATTGAGGCGCTGTTTATGGGTCCAGATGGTATGGACTCGGCGGACCTGGTGAAACTGGCTGGCGATGCGGTAGCCGATATGAACTACACCTCGGTGGCCGCGCCGGTGAGCCAGTTCCCCGATGCAGCACAGTTTGCTGAGGATTACGAAACAGCCTATGGCGAGGTCGCACCGCCATTCTCGGCACAGAGCTATGATGCGACGGGCATCTGTCTGACGGCGATTGAGGAGGCTGCCCTGGCTGCTGGTGGAACACCCACACGCGAACAGGTGTTTGAGGCCATGGGCGAACTGGAAACGTATGAAGGCATCACCGGGTCGTACACCTTCAATGATAACGGTGACCCGGAAGTGGCGACGTACTTTGTGCTTCAGGTGAATGTGGATGACTGGAACGCCAATGAAGTCATCTCGCGTTTGGAGATTGCGCCACCTGCCGGCCCCGATGGCGGTATGGATGACATGGAAGAAGAAACGCCCGAAGCAGAGGAAACACCCGAAGCAGAGGAAACCTCGGAAACCGATGAGCCTTCAGGGGCAACCGGTGAATTTGAAGGGACCATCAAAATTGCCACCCAGACCCCGCTCTCCGGTCCTCAATCGGGCCTTGGTACTGGCATCAAAAATGCAGCCGAACTGAGTCTGGAGCAGAACGGGTCAATTTTGACCGATATGGGTTTTGATGTTGAACTGGCGCCCTTCGATGATGAAGCCCAGCCGGAAAAAGGTTCGGCCAATGCCAACAACATCGTTGCCGACCCCGATATTCTGTGTGTCGTGGGGCATATGAACTCGGGTGTCTCGCTGGCTGCGTTGCCGATTTATAGCGCAGCCAGTCTGCCCATGGTGACCCCATCCAATACCGCACCGGAAATCACCACGGGTGGTTTTGACACCGCATTCCGGGTGGTTGGTCGTGATGATGTCCAGGGTGCTGTGGGTGAACAGTTTGCGCGTGAAGAACTGGGCGTCGAAACAGTCTATATTATCCACGACCAGACGGACTACGGTCAGGGCGTCGCTGAAGTCTTCCGCCAGAGTGCCGAAGCGAATGGTCTTGAAGTGCTGGCCTTTGAGGGCACGGAAGAGCAGGCCGTGTTTGACTCGATCCTGACCCCGATTCAGGCCACCGATCCGGATATGATCTACTTTGGTGGGGTCTACTCACAGGCCGGGCCATTCTTCAAGCAAGCGCGGGAACGTGGCATCGAAGCCGAATTTCTTGGGCCAGATGCGATGGACTTTGCCGAGTTACTTGATCTGGCTGGCGATGCGATTGTCGGTATGCACTACACCTCGGTGGCCGGCCCGGTCAGCCAGTTCCCCGATGCAGCCCAGTTTGCCGAAGATTTTGAAGCAGCCTATGGGACTGCGGCATCGCCATTTTCGGCCCAGTCTTACGATGCGATGGGCATTTGTATCGATGCGATTGCCGTAGCCGCAATGGATGCTGGTGGTATGCCGACCCGTGAGCAAGTTCTGGCTGCAATGCATGACCTTGACCCCTACGAAGGCATTACCGCGACGTATGAATTTGATGAAAATGGCGATCCGGTGGAATCGACCTACTTCGTTTTCCAGGTCAGCGGCGATGATTGGGATACCAACGAAGTCATTGCACGCCTGTCGGTAGCTGTGCCCGAAGGCGGTGATGTCGATATTGATACCGGTGGAGATGAGCCAACCCCAGAAGACAAAGAGACCCCAGAAACGGATGAACCTTCGGGGGCAACCGGTGAGTTTGAAGGGACGATTAAGATTGCGACCCAGGGGCCGCTCTCTGGACCGCAGGCCGCTTTTGGCACGGGCCTCAAGAATGGCTCCGAACTGGCGTTGGAGCAACTGACTGAGCCGCTTACCGAACTTGGCTTTGATGTGGAACTGGCGCCGTTTGATGACGAGGCCCAGCCCGAAAAAGGCTCGGCCAATGCCAACAATATCATTGCCGATCAGGATGTCCTCTGTGTGGTGGGCCACTTTAACTCAGGTGTGGCGCTGGCCTCTCTGCCCACCTACCAGAGTGCTGACCTGGTAATGGTCTCACCTGCCAACACCAACCCCAATATCACCGATGCAGAGTATGATGTGGCCTACCGCATTGTCGGTCGTGACGATGTGCAGGGCGCCGTCGGTGAGCAATTTGCGCGTGAAGAACTGGGCGTCGAGAGTGTCTACATCATTCACGACCAGACGGACTATGGGCAGGGCATTGCTGAAGTCTTCCGCCAGAGTGCCGAAGAAAATGGTCTGACCGTACTCGGTTTTGAGGGCACCGAAGAGGAATCAGTCTTTGACTCGATCTTGACGCCGATTCAGGCGACGAACCCTGACCTGATCTACTTTGGGGGCATCTACTCACAGGCCGGCCCATTCTTCAAGCAGGCCCGCGAGCGTGGCATTGAGGCGCTGTTTATGGGGCCTGACGGTATGGACTCGGCGGACCTGGCGAAACTAGGCGGCGATGCAGTAGCGGATATGAACTACACGTCGGTGGCCGCGCCGGTGAGCCAGTTCCCGGATGCAGCGCTGTTTGCCGAGGACTACGAAGCCGCCTATGGCGAAGTGGCGCCGCCGTTCTCGGCACAGAGCTACGATGCAACGGGCATCTGCCTGACCGCGATTGAGCAAGCCGCGTTGGCTGCGGGTGACATACCTACACGTGAGCAGGTGTTTGAGGCTATGGGTGAACTGGGAACGTATGAAGGCATCACCGGGTCGTACACGTTCAATGATAATGGTGATCCGGAGGTGGCGACGTACTTTGTGCTTCAAGTGAACGTGGATGACTGGAACGCCAATGAAGTTATCTCGCGCCTGGAAATCGAACCGCCTGAAGCTGAATAGGTCAGGATCATGATAGAGAACAGCTATCAATCTTGACAGGACAATGTGGCCCTGATCCCAATTGCTTACCAGCAGCACTGCTGACCAGAATCCTGGACAGCAGTGGGGAGCAGGGCTAGATGCTCATTGGGAATATCAGAGCGTTATGCTGAATCGCTCTGCCTAGAAAGAGACATAAGAACCAACTATGACCATGGAGACCAGTCACAGCGGCGCTCGTATCAAACGACAACGCTCACTAGGAATGATCCTGACCGAAGTTTTTGGCCCACTTGGCCAAATGTTCCTCTACTTGATTGGCAGTGCTGCTATTCTCAGCGTCATTGTCGTATTTCTGGCATTTTTGCTACAGGGCACCCGCGATGATCTCAATCTGATGGAAGCCACGCTGATTATTCTGCCCCAGGTGATTGTCGATGGTATGGTCCGAGGTTTTCTTTATGCTTCGATTGCCCTGGGTTATACGATGGTCTATGGTGTGCTTGAGATCATTAACTTTGCCCACGGTGAGATTTTTATGGTGGGTGCCTTCACTGGCGCCGGTTTTGCTGCTGTGCTCGATTTCTATGGTATTCTGGAGGGGTTTAACCCGTTTTTGTTTATTGTGCTGGCGGTCTTGCTCGGTATGATCGTCAGTGGCATGGTTGCCATGCTCACTGAGCGGGTGGCGTATCGCCAGTTGCGCAATTCACCCCGTCTGGTAGCGCTCATCTCGGCAATTGGGATGTCGCTCTTTCTGCAAGATTTGGCACGCATGATTTCTACATCTACGGGCCTGGGTTTTAACGTTAGCTTTCAGATCCCCGAGTTGGGGGAGGCTCTGCGTCTTGCAACGATCCCCATATCGCCTGAGCGCGACGCAACGATTATTATTGATAGTCGCTCGCTGATCTTTATTGTTGCTGCTATTCTCATGCTGATTGGTTTGAATTATCTGGTGAATGTG
>JAAURD010000129.1 GCA_012034075.1 Chloroflexaceae bacterium
TGATCTTTCTTCACACCTATTCCTGGTACAAGCACCTGGTAGCCCTCTTTATTGCCAGTTTTCTTGCTGCGTGGCTCACCCGATGGGTTACGCCATACTCGTGGGAGTGAGTGGTGTGGCTGCCTGGGGTTGTCTTCAAATTCATCTTTGAGATTGGGTCAACGTTGGAAAAAGTAAAACAACGCAGGTCGCTGCAATCTCCCTCAATTGCCAATGCTGCCTGGTAGCCCGGCCGAGGCTGAACCGACCAGAGCGACCAATCAGCCGCCGCTTCGACATCGCCTGCCACAGCATACAAACGTGGCGCTTGACCGGGCAGATAGACAATTTCTGCTTCGTCCAGTGCCTGTGCCAGTCCTTTGCCCCAGGCTTTCAAACATGCTTCCTTGCAAGTCCACATGCCAAAAAAAGCCTGTTCCTGAGCTTCTGACGTCAATTGCTCCAACCGCTCAGCTTCGGCGGGAGCAAAAAAACGTTGGGCAATGCTCATCATCGAATCCATTGACCGTATCTGTTCAATATCAACACCAATAGAACGGCTATAGGTAAATGCATAGAGTGCAACCCCACCTGAATGGCTAACACTAAAGCGCATCTGGCTACTATTCAACGGTGCAGCTAGCTCGGGCTTGCCATATGGGCCATACACAAAGCACACCTGCTCAGCGCCGAGGGTCAGATACCGTGCCAGCAACAGGCGCAGTATCGCCCGCCCAGCGATAAAATGTTGCTGATCCCGTTGCTTCAGCAACCGTTGCGCACGTGTCCGTTCATCCGCACTGAGCAGCGGCAAGACGTGCTGTAGCCATTCAGTCGGTTGATCCAGATTGGCACGCCAGAGATGAATGGCACTGAGCGATAGTGCCGGGTGCTCCAGTGGCACCGGCCAGTACGGGTCATCTGCCCAGGGTATCATATCGACCGTGGTTCATCTGGCAACTCGTCAAGAATGCGTTGGAGCGCACCCGCTGGTCCTCCCTGTGCGGCCGGAGCCACCGTCACGGGCCGGCCAATCACCAGATAATCGGCGCCGTCGCGAGCGCCTGGGCCGGTGTCAACGTGCGTTTCTGGTCACCACAGGCAGACCAGTGCGGTCGCACACCGGGCGTCACAATCACCAGATCATTGCCACAGGCTTGACGGATAGCCGCCACTTCGTGGGGCGAAGCGACTACCCCATCAAGGCCCGATTGCTGTGCCAGGCGTGCCAGACGCACAACATAGGCGGCAAGTGGTTCACCAATGCCCAGGTCATCGCGCAAGGCTGCGGCGTCCAGACTGGTCAGCACGGTGACCCCAAGCAGCAACGGTTGCGACAGCCCCATTCGTTCGCGTTCTTGGCGCACCACATCTGCTGCCGCTTGCAGCATCGCCGCACCGCCCTGACAGTGCAGCGTCAGCATCGCCACACTGCCGCCCCAACGACGTATGATCGCTCGGAGTGTGGCAGCAACCGTATTGGGAATATCGTGCAGTTTGAGATCGAGAAAGAGATGACTGTTCGGCGCCGCCACCGCTAGTGCTGCAACCACTTGCGGTACACCCTCGCTCTGGCACAGCTCCAGACCGACCTTAAAACCACACCCCAGGCCGCCCAGTTGCTCCACCAGTAGCAGCGCATCGGCCAATGTGGCAACGTCCAATGCGACCAGTATGCGGCGGCTTGCTGGAGTATCGTGCATTGCATCTCTCCTTCCTGGGATTCATCCCATTGATCTAGCCAATCAAAATCTTCTCTTCTGGATATTCCACGAGTTGCGGTGCCTGAGGTTGTGCCAATGCTATCACAATAGTCAATGCCCCGAGTCGCCCCCAGAACATAATAAACATAATGATCACTTCACCGAACGGATTGAGATCCGTCGTAAAATCTAGGCTTAAACCGCAGGTCGCAAATGCTGAAATAACCTCAAACAACGCAACATGAAATCCTACTGGATGGGTTACCAGCAGCAACCAGGTTGCCAGCATCACCAGCGTCAGCGAAATGGTAAGCACTGCCAGCGCTTTGTGGATCATCTCTTTGGCGATGCTGCGGTTGCCAATCCGTGGACTGGGCCGACGACGGGCATAGCTCCACACCGCAATCACCAACACGGCAAAGGTACCGGTCGTAATACCGCCACCCATTGAAGCGGGTGCTGCACCGATAAACATCAGCATCATTAACACTTGCTGGCTTGCGGGAGAGATGCTGGCAAATGACGGAATGCTCGCAAAGCCGGCCGTGCGGGCCGAAATCGATTGAAAGAAAGCCAGAACGAATTGACGCGGCATGGTTTCATGGGTCAACAAGCCATGTGAACGCGTTTCTGCGAACCAGATACCCACGCCGCCAACGCAGATCAATGAGACAATCACCACCAGTGTAATGCGGGTATGTAAGGTCAGACGACGACTCTGGGGCCAGGTGAAGATATCTGCCAGCACCGGAATCCCCAGTCCACCGAGAAAGATCAGCCCGCCCAACACCAGCAGCGATATCGTATCATTCGGAATACCCGTGAAAGGGATACCATGAATGTCTTGAGTACCACTAAAGAGATCAAATCCTGCATTACAAAAACGCCGAAACAGCATGAAAAATGGCATAAAAAAGCGCTCGGCTATCGCCAAGCATGCTCCGCCAGTGGTACCACAGCAACAGCGCACCAACTGCTTCGGTCAATAACACCATGGTCAGGACCCGCCGAGTCAACGTCATAATGGCTCGTGGCTCAAGCAAGCCAAGCGAATCACTCAAGGCCAAACGATCCATTAGCGAAACCCGGCGACCCAGCATCCGAAAGACCACAACCGCCACAACCATAAAACCGACACCACCGAGTTGGATTAGCACCAGCAAAATAATCTGCCCAAACAACGTGAGATCTTGTGATGGGATGATGACCGAAAGGCCGGTCACACTCAAGGCTGATGTTGCGGTAAACATGGCTTCCAAAAACGAGAGCCAACGGTGGCTACCGACACCAGGCAGCATAAGCAATGCCGTACCCAAGAGAATCATAAGAAACAGACCACCTGAAATACGCAGGGGTGAAGGCAGCGGTCGGTGGCGATCGCGGAATCGCCGTGTCTCTTTCACATGCGCAAAACGCGACGGTGGCGGCGTTCCGGGTGAAGTATTCATCGTTTGTTAATGTATCTCGTCGATCAGGTCAACTCATGAAGCTGCGCGATCCCATCATCCGAGCCGAGCACAACCAGTAAATCATTGGCGTCAAATACATAATCACCATCTGGTGAGATGGTGAGTGACGAACCATTCTTCACGACCAGCACATTGACACCACAACGCCGCCGCAAATCACTTTCGATCAAGGTATGACCTACCAATGAATCAGGCACTCGCAGTTCTGTGATACTGTAGCCCGGTTCAAGCTCCAGTTGATCGAGAACGCCGGGGCCAGCGAGCACATGAGCAAGCCGACGACCGGCATCATGTTCTGGCAACACCACCTGATCGGCACCCACCCGTAACAGAATATCGCGTTGCCGTTTCGTTGTGGCTTTACAAACAACTTTGGGCACCCCAATATTCTTGAGCGCGACGGTTGTCATCAGGTTACACTCAAACTGGCTCCCTATCGACACGACCACAGTATCAAACGATTGAATATCGACCGCCCGCAGGGCATCTTCATCGGTTGAGTCGAGAATGACGGCCTGCGTGATGTTATCGGCGATGCGCTGAACAATGTCACGTTCACGGTCAATACCCATGACATAGTACCCTCTATCAACCAGTGTTAACGCCAGACTGGTACCAAAACGACCCAGACCAATAACCGCAAATTCCTGCCTTTTGCCATTTTGACGGCTCATAGTACTCCTTTGGCCTTCTGGGCAAACATCCATACCGCAACACAAGGACCAGTGTCGTTTGTCTGGTGCCTTGACACTGCACCCATACTGCTGCTTATCGTTAATCTAGCACTGTTCTGTTTCAACGTCAACCCATCGCTGCCCGATTCCGATCACTCTGCTCATGAGACTGGAGGGATGCAAATTTTTGTGCAATAAATACAAACAATATACACTATTTTTTGTTGAAATGAACCGAATCATCTGCTATAGTCATAACAGAGAGATATGCAACCGTCATCAAGTTCTTTCAGGGAACGCAATGATGCAGACGAACGAAATGCAATGATGCATGTGAGGAGGATAAAAAAATGGAGATTGTTCCAGCAGCAATTTTAATCGGGTTCATCGGATGGGTCGCAACCGTCGGCGCGATTATGAACACATCAAGCCTATCAGTCTGGAATCGGCGTATTCTGTTTATCTTTACCTGGATGCTCTGGATGATTCCGGCATTCGATGCCAGTGTTTACCAGGGTCTGCTGAACGCCAGAACCGCCGTGATGTCTTGTATTAGCCTCACAATCGGCCTGATGGTGCTTGTGTCGCTCACCGCGATTGTGCAACGGGGTCGGAGTAAATCATAACCAGAAACCTATCATGCTCTGCTGCATCAGGGTAGCGAGCGATAGAGTCAGAGGGGTGAAGAGCGAGTGCAGCGAAGACCGGTCGTTCTGACCGGTCTTTTCTGAACCGTTCTCCGTTGAAGCATCTCGTCAGGTATTTGCGGCGTTTGATTCATGTCGCCGTAAGTCCGCCACCTCTTCGGCGGTGAGCCAGCGCCACGCACCAGGTGTCAGATCACCCAGGTGCAGATCACCTTCACGCACACGGATAAGCCGCTGCACACGATACCCCAACTGCTCGGCCACGGCGCGAATCTGACGCTTGCGGCCCTCACGCAACACAATACTCAGCCAGGTATCCGCATCAGGACGTACCAACGACTCAACCTGTGCCGACCGGGTCATCTGTCCTTCGAGCAGCACGCCATGGCGCCACTGCTGCAGTGCTGCCGCATCTGGTATGCGGTCCAGCAACACATGATATTCCTTCTCTATTGAAAAACGTGGATGCGTTAACTGGTGCGTCAAAGCGCCATCGTTGGTGAGCAACAATAGCCCTTCACTATTGAGATCAAGGCGACCGATCGGAAAAACACGTTCGGGAATATCAACCAGGTCGATCACGGTTGGGCGGCCATGGGTATCTTGCGCGGTCGAAACCACACCAACTGGTTTATACAGCATTAGGCAGCGCCACTGACCTAATGGGCGAATGCGCTCACCATCAACCAGCACACAATCTCGGCTCAAGTCAGCCGATGTACCAGCTTCACGGACCACCTGTCCATTGACTATCACCCGTCCATCAGCAATGAGTTGCTCACACGCGCGACGCGAAGCAACGCCAGCACGCGCCAGCACTTTGTGCAATCGTTCTGCGGTCATCTACGAAATACCTCAAGCAGCCGGCTCTGATGACCGGTCAGGCCCATATTGATCGCGTTCCTGCTGTTTTCATGTTCTATCGAGAGGTGCTCGTACGCTGGATGATGAACAGTCAACGAGGAACTGTACATCAGGTTGAAGCATGCGCAAAGGGCATGAAACCATGCCAAAAACGAGTGCCTTTTGCAAGTATAGGTGAGAAGTCAACGATAGTCAAGCGTGGTTCTCTGCTCCTCTGCTCCAGCAGCCGAAACTGCATGCCAGCCTGAAAGAGGACGATGGACGGCAGCCTATACGCAAGATTTAGCACGATGCTTGTTCATCGAGATACTCCTGAACGCGTCGTCGTACCGCACTGGCACGATGATCCGTCAGCATGTGCAGAGCGGTTGTTTTTTCAGTACACTCCGGCATATCTATCAGGCTTTTGACAATCTGCAGGCTCTGAATAACATCGCTGGACACGCCCATAGCACACTCAGTCAGCGGCAGAATGGCCTCGACCTGGCGGCGGTTGCCCAGCGTGATAATCGACATCATACGGGTTTCTGGGTTCGGGTGTTGCAACGCATGAATCATGCGCTCAACAAACGTGTGCTGGTGTTGCCACTGCCCGGCATCGGTACCACACGATGGGCATGGCCTCTGACGCTCTTCGCGTGGTATTTTGACAAAGCAGGATGGACAATAATACTGCATAGGAGCAATCCCTTCTGCTACCACACCAGTGATGTTTCGGTCACGGTCTATTGTATCATCTCTTCCGCACAACCTGCGAACGCTGGATATTGGCTAGCTGAACGCGTTCTTTCTGGCTCTGTCAGAGTATTCGCACAAAATGTGTGGTCAGAATCTGTACTTATGTACTACTGCAATCCTTGACTATTCACCCCGAACATTGGTATAATATTTTATGAGAAGTATTCCTCAGTAGTAACTCCATACCATTGTTAAGTTGTATACACATTGTGGTAGACAAACGGGTTCTGTAGCCGGGTTCAAATCTTCCGTTTGTTGACCTTCCTCAAAAACAACGACAATGCTGGTCGTTGACCGCAAGAAGCAAGACCACCGGCTACCGGCACCTTAGCAATTCAGTCTTTGTGTGAACTGGCACTGCCAACATTTGCCAGGGATAGTAGAGAGCCTAGCGCCTGCTGTGAGGCCATACTATCCTGTATGGATGAGTTAGGCGGTGATAGGGCTGGAGGCACCTGTGCCTTTAGCAGGAGGATACATGATGACAGTAGTTATGAGCGGTGATGCGCTCTTACAATTTATAGGCGGGTTACAGGATCAGCAGCAATTTCGCCAGTTAAACTGGACTGGGTCCTTTGCTGACTATCTGAATATCGTTGATCAGAATCCTAAAGTTACCCGCAACGCCTTTCAACGTATTTACGATATGGTGATATCGTATGGTACCGAAGAGTTCATTGATGCGAAAAAGCGTCTGATCGTCTATCGGTTTTTCTCAGATTCTTCGTTTGATGCGGATGATGCCATCTTCGGGCTTGAGATTCCCCTGATGCGGCTGGTAAACTTCTTTCAGAGCGCGGCACAAGGATATGGCACCGAGAAGCGTGTGCTCCTGTTACACGGCCCGGTGGGGAGCGCGAAGAGTACCATTGTACGGCGTATCAAACGTGGTCTGGAATTGTATAGTCGCTCACCAGAAGGCGCACTCTATAGCTTTAGCTGGTATATGGGCGATATTGCCGAGCTTGAAGCGGGCCGGGTAAATGATACTGATTGGGAACCTTCGCCAATGAATGAAGAACCACTCTGCCTGGTGCCGCAAGATTTGCGTCCAGCGTTTCTGGAACGCCTGAATAAAGGGCGATCAGACGATAACAGGGTCCAGATCAAGGGCAACCTGTGTCCGGTCTCGCGGTACAACTATCACGAATTGATGCGCCGCTATGATGGTGATTGGAACAAGATGATTCGCCATGTGCGGGTGCGCCGATTGCTCTTCTCTGAACAAGATCGGATTGGTATTGGGACCTTCCAGCCGAAAGATGAGAAGAACCAGGACTCAACCGAACTGACCGGTGATATTAACTACCGCAAGATTGCGGTGTATGGGAGTGACAGCGACCGCGTGCGTTTAGCTTTGATGGCGAGTTTAACATTGCCAATCGTGGCATTATCGAGTTTATCGAGATGCTCAAGCTTGATGTTGCCTTCTTGTATGATCTGCTGGGCGCTTCACAAGAGCATAAAATTAAATCGAAGAAGTTTGCCCAGACTGATATTGATGAGGTCATCATTGGTCATACCAATGAGCCAGAGTATCGGCGTCTCGAAAATAACGAGTTTATGGAGGCGTTGAAAGATCGCACAGTGCGCATCGATATTCCCTATATCACTCGGTTGCGTGATGAAATCCGTATCTATGAGCGTGATTTTAATCGACGCAAGGTGCATATCCATATTGCCCCACATACCCTGGAGATGGCAGCTATGTGGGCTGTGCTAACACGTCTGGAAGAACCCAAGAAGGCCAACCTGACCCTGTTGCAAAAGATGAAGCTCTACAATGGCAAGACGTTGCCGGGCTTTACTGATGATAACATTAAGGAGTTGCGCAAAGAGGCCATGCGTGAAGGCATGGAAGGTATCAGCCCACGCTATATTCAAGACAAAATCAGCAATGCCCTGGTCACCTATCAGCAGGATGGCTATATCAATCCATTTATGGTAATGACTGAACTGGAAACCGGGCTAAAGAACCACGCACTACTGAAAAATGAGGATGAACGACGACGTTGCCGCGATCTTCTCTCGATTGTGCGGGATGAATATACCGAGATTGTCAAGAACGAAGTGCAACGGGCGATCAGTGCCGATGAAGAAGCCATCAAGCGTCTGTGTGCCAACTATATCGATAATATCAAGGCCTATACCCAGCGTGAACGATTGCGCAATAAGTATACCGGCCAGTATGAGGAACCAGATGAGCGTTTGATGCGGAGTATTGAGGAGAAGATCGATATTCCCGAATCGCGCAAGGATGACTTCCGCCGTGAAATTATGAACTATATTGGTGCATTAGCCATTGAAGGCAAAATGTTTGATTTTCGCACCAATGAGCGGTTGCACAAAGCCCTTGAACTCAAGTTGTTTGAGGATCAGAAAGACAGCATTAAGCTGACATCGCTGGTTTCACGGGTCATTGATAAAGATACTCAGGCCAAAATTGATGTGGTGAAAAGTCGCCTGATCCGCGATTTTGGCTATAATGAGCAAAGTGCGACTGATGTGCTCAACTATGTTGCCAGTATCTTTGCTCGTGGTGATACGCGTGAGCAGCGTTAGTTGCTGGTTATGACTAGCGATATTTGCTAAAAAGGAGTAGGAAGGCGTGGTTGTCCACCGGGTTCTCTGGTGGATGACCACGCAGCACAGATACCTACCGTGTTTCGGAAGTGCATAACTCCGTGAGCGATAGGTGCGGGATTTCCCGTGTTGGTTCAACGTTTTAGGAAGACGGCGCTATGCAACGAGTAGAACGTGATTTAAATCGATTTCGTGAGATTGTACGTGGACGCATCAAAAAGAACCTGCGCAAATATATGTCCCATGGCGAAATGATCGGACGGCAGGGCAAGCGCTATGTCAGTATTCCGCTGCCACAGATCGATCTGCCGCAGTTTCGCTATGGCCCGAAACAGTCTGGTGGCGTTGGGCAGGGCGAGGGAGAAGTAGGCGACCCGATTGCGCGTGGCGACCCACAAGATGGACCGGGTGAAGCTGGCAGTGATCCAGGCTCGCATGTGCTGGAAGTTGATATTACCATCGAAGAACTGGCGCAGATTCTGGGTGAAGAACTGCAACTTCCCAACATCGAGCCAAAAGGCCGCAAAAACATTATCAGTGAGAAGGACCGTTACAGCGGGATCCGACGCACTGGTCCGGATTCATTGCGTCACTTCAAACGGACGTATCGTGAAGCGCTACGACGCCAGATTGTCAGCGGTGACTATAATCCCGACGATCCGGTCATTATTCCCATCGGCGATGATATGCGCTACCGTTCGTGGAAAGAGACGCTGTTGCCCGAAAGCAATGCGGTCATCATTTATATGATGGACGTATCTGGTTCGATGGGCACCGAACAAAAAGAATTGGTACGCATTACTGCCTTCTGGATTGAAACGTGGTTGCGTTCACAGTATCGTGAAATCGATATTCGGTATATTGTGCATGATGCTGTTGCAAAAGAGGTTGATCAAGAGACATTCTACCATATTCGTGAAGGTGGTGGCACCAAAATATCGTCGGCTTATAAGCTCTGTCAGCGGATGATTGAAGAACGCTACCCGGCCACCGAATGGAATATTTACCCATTCCATTTTAGCGATGGTGATAACTGGGGTGGTGGGGATACACGCGAATGTATTGAGCTGCTACGTCAAGAGCTGTTACCGATTGTGAATCTGTTTTGTTATGGTCAGGTGCGTTCGCTCTATGGTTCCGGGCGTTTTGCCCACGATCTCGAAGAGTATCTGATCGGCAATGAGAATCTGGTCATCGGCGAGATTGCCGACCGTGAAGATATTTATGATGCGATCAAAGCATTTCTGGGCAAGGGCAAATAATGCACCATCTCGAATGCATCATCTCGATGGATAAAGACGATTGTTTGAAGGCGGATCGATGAAAAATACCAGTTTGCCAAAAGAATTAGAGGCTGCACGTGAACAAATTGAAGCCCATGCGCATCAGTATGGTCTCGATTTCTTTCCCATTATCTATGAAGTGCTTGACTATCGTACCCTCTATGAAACCGCATCGATGGGTGGTTTTCCTATCCGGTATCCTCACTGGCGCTTTGGTATGGAATATGACCAGTTGATGAAGGGTCATGTGTGGATGGGCAGCACGATCTATGAGATGGTGATCAACACCAACCCATCCTATTCCTATCTGCTCGAAGGGAACGAAACGGTCACCCAGAAGATGGTGATGGCCCATGTCACCGCCCATGTCGATTTCTTCAAGCATAATATGTGGTTTGCCCATACCAATCGCAAAATGCTCGATGAAATGGCCAACCATGCCTCACGCATCCAACTCCTGATTGATCGCTATGGGTATGAGGTCGTTGAGGATTTTATCGATACCTGTCTCTCGTTAGAGAACTTGATTGACTATCATTCACCCTATATCAAGCGTCCCGATACCCGCACCGATCAGCCAATCATTGATGATGATACACCTCCAATGGTCGAAGGGTTAAAGGTCGAACGTGACTATATGCGCCACTATATTAACCCACCCGAATTTCTCGAAGCCGAACGACGCAAGGTTGATGAAGAACGACAGCGCTATCGCCGTTTTCCCGAAAATCCACAGCGTGATATTTTGCTCTTTTTACTCAACTATGCACCACTGGAACGCTGGCAACATACGGTGCTCGAAATCATTCGGGATGAGGCTTATTACTTTGCGCCCCAGGGGATGACCAAGATATTAAATGAGGGCTGGGCCTGTCTGGTGGCCGGTTCGCTGGTCTACACCAACTGCGGCTTGCTCCCTATCGAAACGGTGATCGCGCACTCCCCAGAGATACAGGTGAGTGATGGTACTGCCTTGCAACACGTCTATGATCACGCCAATTTCACCGAACGCGAAACGGTCTATCTGCGCACGCGGCGTGGTTTTTGCCTGGAGGGGTCCACAACGCACCGCGTGTTGCGGCCAGATGGCTCATGGCGCCGTCTGGATGCCTTACAACCTGGTGACCAGCTGCAACTGGCGGCCGGTCCAGACCTATGGGCACAGAACTATGTGACACTTGCAGGTGAGGCGACCAGTGAATCCGTGCTGGCCGATCCGCTATTGGTGCATGAGCACATGGACGAACCGCTCTGCACGCTGGCTACCGTTCAACCGGGGGCAGCAACTGGGCCAAGTATCGTACCAACATTCCCGCCCACGTCTCGACCATTAGTTCTGGATGAGACCGCTGGTGCATTCCTGGGGTGTATTGTGAGCAATGGTTATATCAATGATATTACGCATACCATTGCGCTGATTGCCAGCGATAAAGAACAGGTCGATCAGTTTGCGGTCCTGGTTCATACCCTCTTTGGCCTGCCGGTTACCCGTCGCTTCGATGCCAACTGCTGGCGGGCAAGTGTTATGTCGCCAGAAGCCGTTGCATGGTTACTGGCCCTTGGTTTAAAGTCGATGACTACGCACGATCAACAGCTGCCCGATAGCCTGCTACGTTCGCCCAAATCGGTGGTTATGGCGTTTCTGCAAGCACTGTACGATGGTGCCGGTACTGTGGAACCAACCGGTGTCACGCTGACCACACCCAGCGAGGTGGTTGGTCAGATCGTACAGTTACTCTTGCTGAATGTTGGCATCCTTTCAACCCGTCGTGAACAGGCCAATGGCTATTGGCATATCGCGCTCACATCACACTCAGTCAGTCGCTTTGCGGCTGAGATTGGCTTTCGTCTGGCTCGTCCGCAACGGGCACTGCAGCACTGGCTTGCTACGCATCCGTGGCCGCAGCCAGAAGACTGGCAGGATGACATTGTTGAACTGACCTGCCGTCGAGCCGCGGTGTATGATATCTCAGTTACCGAAACCCATCGCTATGCTGCACAGGGATTTATCAACCATAACAGCTACTGGCATTCGGAGATTATGACCCGCAAAATGGTGCAGGACTCGGAGATCATTAGCTTTGCCGATCTGCATAGCGGAGTTGTGGCAACCGGGTCAGGGCGGCTCAACCCGTATAAGCTAGGCATTGAGCTGCTGCGCCATATTGAAGAGCGCTGGGATAAGGGGCGCTTTGGCAAAGCCTATGACGAGTGCGATGATCTCTACGAGAAAC
>JAAURD010000130.1 GCA_012034075.1 Chloroflexaceae bacterium
ACCAGTGCCGGTGCGTTCAATAGTGCCTGTGCCAGCCCGATACAGCTGCAACATGCCCTTGGAGAAGCCGGCAATTGGTCGCTGTGCATGCTCTGTGAGTCCTACCAGCTCCAGCAATTCGGGGATACGCTTGCGTCTGCTTGTCGCATCCATGCCATACAAGCGCCCATGGAGATCAAGCAACTCCTGTGCTTGCAGCCACTCGTGAAAACGAAAATGTTCGGGCAGGAAGCCGACCTGCTGCATGGCTGCTGTATGCCCCGGCGGGTAGCCCAGCACCTGTGCGTCGCCGTCGCTCATGCGCACGAGACCCAGCAGCATCTTCACTGAGGTGCTTTTGCCCGCACCATTCGGCCCTAAAAAGCCAAAAATCTCTCCCCTGGGCACCTGCAAGGTCAGGTCGCTTACGACTGTTTTGCGACCATACTGCTTTACCAGGCCGTTGGTTTCAATGACAAGATCACTCATCGACTGATTCATACGCCATCCTGTTGTGCGATAAACGACGCTCGTTGCAGTTCAAAGCATCGCAGATGAGCAAGCGAATACCGCTGGACTAACTGAAACCCCAGTTTCTCCAGCACCCGTATCGAAGCTGCGTTATCGGGCAGTGCTTCTGCGCGGATACGCTGCAATCCCGGTTGTGCAAACGCCCAGGCGATAAGTGCCCTGCCTGCTTCGGTGGCATAGCCCTGTCCTCGATACGCGGGTTGCACGGTATAGCCCAGTTCTGCCGTACCAAAGGGCGCAGGGCAGCCTTTGAAACCACCATCACCAATCATGATCGGTCGTCGCAACCCATCGCCCCGGTGCACCCAGTACCAGAATAACCAGCCAGATTGACGTGGTTGTTGCTCAAGCAGGTGTATGAGTGACGACAATGCCTTTACTAGATTGGGATGCGGCCATTCTGGCGCTAGATCGACCCCCAGTTGGCGTGCTAATTCCGCCGAACTCTTCATCTGCGCTTCCAGCAGCGCGACGGTCGCCGGAAAGAGGGTTAAACGTGATGTTTGAATGGGTTCAACCATGGTGAGAGTATATGATCCTGGAATAGAAAGAAACCGGCTCGTTCACCTTCACAGGCACGAGCCGGTTCATTGCTCATGATAGATTATACCAAAAATTCAGGTGATCACTGGTATGTTTTTTGCAACGCGTAGCGCCTGTTTGCAGTTGGCGCGTGCGGCTGCAAGCCGCACCTACGGCCTCTCGTTGGTTTGTAGGGGTACCCACGCTGCGTCCCTACAAACCAGACCGAATTTGGTATCTACAAGATGTGTCAATTGCATCCAGAGCATATTATTGCAGCGACTCAGCCGTGGTAATGAGTTCGGCACTGCGCACAAAGCCACTGCCCGCCAGCACATAAAAATGGGCATCATCTTGCCAGTAGAGCACCAGATCATGCCCCGATTCGGTCTGCTCTTCGATCAACAGGCCCTGGGTATCACCCACCGTTACCTGCCGCATGCTCTCAATATCGGACGGGAAGGGGACGATCAACGTGCTGCTCCAGTCCATATTCTGGCTCAGTTGTGCTGCCTGCTCAGGCTCAACCCCAAGCAACAGCATCGCGGCGCGGGCCATCTCCTGGAGATTAGCGCCTTCAGGCATTTGCACATCAGGACTTTGCCCCTGGAACAGGGTGAGCGTATACTCGTCGTTGGCGTACAGCATCTTGACCGAAGCCGGCACCCGCACCAGAATATCCTGGCCGCGCAGTTCGGTTGGTACTTGGGCATCAATTTCCATCAGACTCAGCAACTCCTGAGCTTTATCAACGTCTACCTGGAACGTAAATTCGGCGCGGTCCTTTACTATCATTTCGGTGGTGATCGGGTCGGTTGAGAAGACCGTAGGCTGCTTCAGCGGATAGCCCACGGCGTTCTCGGCTGCGCCCTTATCGGCCACTACATACGGCTCAGCCGGTTCATGGATCATCGTCGGCTCGCTGGTAAAGAGGGTGCTGGCATCAAAGTCGAGATTTTCCAATTCCTCCAGTCGATCCGAACTGACCGGTACAAACACCACATTTTGCACACGGAAGATTTGCAAAATCTGGTCGGCGAGCGCCTGCACCGGTGGCAAAAAGAGTAACCCAACAAGCAGCAGCACAGCAGCTGCTCCAGCCAGAGCACTTCTATACGGTCTTATCTGTTTCATGATTGTTGTCCTTTCATGCAATCCCAACCCGCCTGACTCTGCAACGTCTGCTGGTTCTGCAACGGGTTGGTGTAGCGTATATTGAAAACGTTCAAATGCCATCGATGAGTCTGGCACCGCGCCAGCAGTGCCCAGCAGCGAGCCAACCGTCAGAGCCTGCTCACGCAATGCATTCAGGCGCTGCTGGCAAGCCTCACACTGCTTCAGATGAGCTGCCACCTCTTGATATTCGCCAAACGACAGTTCGTGATCCAGGTACGACCGCAACTGTCCATCACTCCAACAGGGATTATTCATACAACCTCGATTCCAGACGTGCTCTGACAGGCCGTCTCTTGATAGCGTGTTCCAAAGGCTCGTTCAGCCCGTGCCAGCAACGTCCCAACCGAACTCGGTGCAATCTGCAAGGTACCGGCAATTTCAGCGTAAGAGAGACCGGCATAACGCAAGAGGAGCAACGAACGTTGGCGTTCTGGCATGTCAGCTAGCACCGCCTGCACCTGTGAACGCTCCTCGGCTCGCATTGCCATATCGGAGGGGTCATGACTCACGGGCGATGCCCATTGCCAGCGACCAATGCGTTGCTGTGATCGCTGTTCACGCCGCAACTCGTTATAGCCTCGATTGAGTGCGACCCGACTTAACCAGGCCACCAGACCACTCCCCTGGGTTTCATCGTTCCAACTCAGATGGGGTGGGTGGTGATAAAGCGCCAGAAACGTCTCCTGGGCCAGGTCTTCAGCCGTTTCCCGTTGCTCCACCAGGTTGTACAGTACCCGATAAATGCGCTCATAATAGCGTGTAAACAGTGCTTCAAACGCCTGTTGTTCCCCTTGCTTCCAACGTTCCAACAATGCCATATCCGATTCTTGCACCGGTCTGCTCCCTTGCATCGACTGACGATGTACCAGACTCATAACAGAAACACCGCTCGCTCTGATTTTGTGACACCCTACTGGTTGAACTGAACCAGTTTGCTCTGACGTGTAGCGCTTACTTGCTGCGTCAGCGTGCGGCTGCAAGCCGCACCTACGTCGGCTGCGTGCGGCTGCAAGCCGCACCTACATATCTGGTTGAAAGAAGGGATCGCAGCGAATCAGATGATAGCCCTGTCGAGTCACCGGGTCCGCATGACACCCAAATGCTTCTGCATGCTGGGTAATTTGCCCCATCACCGGGTCTTCCTGGATCGGCACGCGCTGCTGCCACCCCGGATCAGCCAGGATCCAGGTTACCCGTTCCTGTCGTGCATAGGCCGAAGGTGATTCGTCGATAGGCAGCGTCAGGCCGGTACAATATGGTGTTTGGGCGAGGGCACAGAGACGCTGGCCCCAACTCGCCGAACTCAAAATACGCACCGGTGATTCGGCACTCGCCTGCTGCTGAATAGCGGCTACCATTGATTCGACCGATGGCTGTGTGGAGAACAGGTTGCGCCCCATCGTCAGCGTCTGCCCGGCCAGGCCCAGGAACAAGCACAGCCCCAGCAGCAGGGGCAGTCCTCGCAACCAGATGCGACGCTGTTGCCAGCAGTATTCGATGCCCCAACCGAGCATCACCGCCAGAATCGGCAGCAGTGGCAGCAGATGCTTTGCTACTGGCATGACGACCAGACTCACCAGGGAGATAGGCAACAAGAGCAGCAACGGCAGCATGGTCTGGCGCAGCGCCTTGGTATGGCATTGCCAGGACCAGCAACCGGCCACTGCGGTCACCAGGATCAGTACCGTCATTGCTTGCCGCAGGAGCAGATGCCAACTGGCAACTGGCAGCCAGAACACTGTCGGGGTCAAACGGCGAACGGTATATTCCGGCAAACGCCAGAGCAGATTATAACCGACATGCCAAGCAAACATGGCCGGATTCTCCAACGCCGCTGACGGTAGGGTCTGACTGGTTGGGAAACTCGGTCGCACAAAGCGGTTCCACTCGGTAAACGAATCGCCTGGCAGGTGGTATGCATTCTGGAGATTGCGGGCAAAGTGTTGACCAAACGCAATCCACGAGCGATCCACAATGGGTTTGGGCCCCCACATGTACAGACCAGCACAGAGGCATAGGCAAACCAGCCCATACATCCACGCCAGACGCAGCCGATACCCGCTTGCCTGACGGTGTTCCTGCACTGCCTGGGGCAAGAGCACCAGGATACCAGCGAACAGCGCCAGGGCATACTCTGTCCGCATGAAAAAGGCCACCAGCAACAGCACAAAAAACAGTGACCAGCCGGTTGCGCCAGAGCGCATTACCAGCAACGCCCCGCAAATGGCCAGCAAAAACGCACTCTCTGATGTGCTATTTGTTCCCTGTAATGGCAGGAGCGTCAACGCCAGGCCAACACAGATTGCCAGTGCCAGCACCAGCCGCACCTGCAACGTCCGCAGAATCGCAAACAGAACGGTCAGCAACAACAATAGCACCAGCGCCGATTTCACATAGAGCGCCACCAGGGCATTGGGCACCAGCGCGGTGATGACGCAATAGAACGCCTTATACCCCGGCCCCCACTGGATGGGAATGGCCCAGGGACGTTCACACGGGAACACCAGGTAGCCAACCTCGTCGGTTGTCAACGGAAACGGATGTTGCACGGCCCAGAGCAGCACCAGCAGGCCGATCAAGCCAAACACGAGCAGGACCAGCAAGACATCATACTGTTTCTGCATCTGCATCAGCGCATCTCAATGACATATAATGAATCAGGGGTTAATCGGTGCGCTGGCATCGTCTAATTCATCCTGCTGCGCAATACATGCACCGACACGTTCATCCATCTGCTGGCGATGGAGGCTGGTTGTCAACGGCACCATCTAAGTCGCATCCCACCAGACCAGTTCCTTTTGCACACTGCCTAAACGCTGCATCATCTGCTGTATCATCACGACCATGCATCACCAGGGTGGGCAACATCAGCGATGGCAGCACCGAGCGAGCTTTGCTGAGCACCTGCCGCAGTTCATCCAGCGCACTGACTGCAATGCGTACTGAACGTCGCACGTTCTCACGCGTTTGCGGGTTATCGATAGCGACAGCGGTATCATGGCTGAGCATATTCTGCTGCACTTCGCGGATCATCAAAATCGCCATGCCCCAACGGATAGTACCAGAGAATCATATGGCGCAGCAGCGGCAACGTGCGCCAGTCACCGCTCAAGCGAAAGGGCATCGACAACACCACCAGACGGTCGATCAATGCCTGGTGCTGGTGCGTCGTGAGGAGTGCCAGTGCTCCGCCCATCGAAAACCCGATCACCATCACCCTGGTCCATGAACGCTGCAAGCGTGCAAAACCCTCATCCACTGAACTGAGCCAGTCACGCCAGCCTCCCTGACGCAGTGCCTCAGGCTCACGCCCATGCCCTGCTAAACGCATCCCCAGCACCATATGCCCCTGATCCGCCAGATGATCACCCAGTCCGCGCATCTCCGAGGCCCATAAACCCATGGATCAGGAGACAGCCAACCGGGCCACCCGGTAGAAAAAATGGTTTATCCAGCAACGATGCCACCTGACCTGTTCTTCATTACCCGTTTACCATGCCCACAGACTACTCCAGCTGCAATGCCTGAAGCCCTTCATCTCGCGTATCATAGGTACGAAAGAACGTCAAAAACCCGGTGATCGCCCAATCTTTCATATCTTCCGACAAGCCGGTTAAGACAATCTGGCCCTGCACATTGCTCGTCTGACGATAGAGCAACAACATCAAGCGCAAACCCGCACTGGACATATACTCAACCCGACTCACATCAAGCAGGATCTTGCTATCTGGTTGACATAACGGAATGAGTTGCGCTTGCGCTATCGGTGCTGTGCGTGAGTCTAATTCACCGACCAGGGTTACCACCACAATGCCATCGACTGATTGGCTCCTGATTTCCATGTCCCCCTCCAAACCTTTGCTCGTCAGTGACCGTTTCATGAGAACCTGCCACGCATGATCGATCACCTGCTGTTTGCTGATGAAAACGACCCCAGGGTCTGAGATTTCCATGATTTCGGTCTTTCGTAACAGTCCCTGATCCTGCCGTTCTTGGATGTAGCTCAGGTAAACGCTCGGCTGCCAATATCCCCCCGAAAGAAGCGGCCGGCAAACGTCATCCGCTCAGCATTGATCAACGCTCGGCCGCGTGCCCCATTCAGTGTTGCCCCGAGCGCGACGACGGTCAGCACATGCCCCCCTGATGTGGTGATATGTGCGGTGCGCGGGCTGGCGGGCTGGCGTATCAGGTCGCTCAACCCATGAGACGCCTGCAATGCTCGTGGGACGTATTTTAACCCCAGCGGATTTTCGGTCTGATGATGAAACACCAGCACACCCTCTTCCAGTCGATCCAGACCTTCTATGCGGCTACCCACGGGAAAATGATGCGGATACCCCTGCGCCACCAGTGCCAGGCCCACGCTCGCTTCTTTGCGCCATTGCAGCGGTTGCACTTCACTCAAACGGCGATTCAGCACGGCCTGGATCAGCAGTACCAGATCATTTTCCAGGCGCGGCAGCACGACCTGGGCCTCCATATCCCGAAAGCTACAACGCAACGCCGTAATCAACGGCCCCTTCTGCGTAATCATGCAATCAATGCCGAGCACGCCCCAGTATGCCTGATTGATCTGCGCCAGGGTTGCTACCATTGGCTGCATCAAATGGCGCTGCATATACTCGGTGAGCCGGCTCGCATAGGGAGAAATACCGGTATGCGCACCCATCCCTGGCGCCAGCGGGCCGGTATCACCCTCTTCCAGATGATCATAATGACGTGTAATCATCAACGGGAGAGTAGTGATACCATCGGTCAGTGCTGAAAAGGAGACTGAAATACCTGGTAGAGCCGACTCAATCACTACACCATCGTGATGCCCTCTCTGAGGGCCTTCAAAAAACGCATGCAGTGCCTTCAGTGCCTGGTAGCGATCATGATACACGCCTTCCGGTTCCGTCGGATGATCTGCCCGTAACACCACCGGTAGCGTTTGCGCAGCCAGATACTTCTCGGCTGTGCGCACATTATCGAAGGGTTGGCCGCGTGCGGTTGGCAGGTTGTGTTTGAGCAACCATTCTTTGGCATAACACCGGCTCTGCTCCATACGAATTGCTGATCGTGGTGGCCCAAACACCCCGACCTGCAAGCCCAGACTTTCATCGGTAATGCCCTGCTCCAGGTAGGTGCTACTCGCCGGCACGATCACATCGACACCCTCACGAAAAGCCCAGTGCGCAATCGCCGCCGCATCTGTCAGATCATCCAGCGCAAAGCCTGGCGCAATCTGGCTGGTACCTCCATTTCCGGGCGCACATAGCACCTCCTGGACGTGAGGACTGTTAAACAGCTTCCAGACCAGGGCATGGGTTCTGCCATCATCACCAAGCACCAGAATCTTCATCGTCGGCTTATCCACACACGCTAGAGCGCCATTTGACGCTGGGCCGAGAGGAACACATTGCGCAACAGCATCACATTTGTCACTGGACCGGTGCCCCCCGGCACCGGCGTAATTGCCCGCGCTATCTCTACGACCGCTGCAAAATCAACATCACCGACCACCTGCCCATCTGGCAAGACGTTGATGCCAAAATCGACCACAACAACGCCAGTACAGAGCATATCTGCGGTAATCAGGCCGGCCTTACCGACCGCGACCGCGACCACATCACATTCACGCAACAGTGCTGCCATATTGCGGGTATGCTCATGGCACACCGTGACCGTGGCATCCGCAGCGAGCAACAGCGCCGCCAAGGGGCGACCGACCACCGCGCTGTGGCCCACCATGGCCACATGGCGGCCAGTCAAATCAATATCATACCGTCGCAACAGCGCCAGTGCACCCGCCGGTGTGTTTGGCACCAGGGCCGGACGCCCCTGCGCCAGTAAGCCCGCATTAAATGGATGAATGCCATCGACATCTTTGCGGTGATCGAGTTGCAAAATTGCCTTTTCGGCCGACAGCGGTCGCGGCAACGGCATCTCAATCAACACCCCATGCACCGTGGTATCACGGCTCAAGCGGTCAATCGTCGCATCCAGACGCGACTGTGAAACATCCACGGGCAAACGCTCCAAGCGAAAAGCCACCCCCATCGAATCGCACAGTTTGCGAATGGTGCGCACATACTTTTCCGCAGCGGCATCACCTTGCACCTGCACGACACCAATCTGCGGTCGAAGACCACCCGTTTGCTGCACAAACTGCGCGACATCCCTCTGTAGCTCTTCGCGTAGTTCACGGGCAAACGCACGACCATCAAGCAGTATCGCGGGCATTATTCTTGTTCCTCACCTGTCAGGCACATCTGTTAGTTCAGGATGCGCTCTTTAACCAGTTCTAATACACCGGTCGTTTCTTCCGCCAGGCCCACCGTCAAATCTTCAATGCGAGCCAGGATCTCTTGCTTATACAGCTTATCCTGCAACAGCGCCAGGTTAATATCCACATTGAGCACGGCACTCTGCACGGTTGACTGTGCCAGCAGTGCGGCAATCCCAACATCGCTTACGACCATGCGGGTGCAATGATGAACCACCAAGGTACACAGTGGTAGCAACGAAGCTGCCGCATGCGCCGTTTGCATCGGCACCTCGGTGGCATCACGCGTGAGCTTCTGAATCGCGGCTTTACGCGTGGCCGCATCAGCATCGGTCGTTCGGGGGAGTTTATATGCAGCGGAAAGATGCTCAAATACCGTAACATCTTCTTGTGCCAGTTGCTGTAACGTCTGTCGGGTTGTTTCGGCCTGCCGCAGCGCAAACTCAAGCTCTTCTGCAACCTCCGGCGCAAGCTCTTTGCGCAGCAAGATAGCACAGGTCATACTCAACAGACCCGCCGCCATTGCCCCGGTCAGGGCTGCCACACTTCCGCCGCCGGGGGCCGGCGCATGCGAGGCCAGATTATTGAGAAAGGTGTTGATGCTCTGTTCATTGATACGATCTTCCATACAACCATGCCTCCTTTCCTGTTAGCCGCCGCTCTATCCTCTCGATGAGCGCGCTCTCAGATGGTATCCTGACCATACAATGGAAAAACCAACTCGGTATATCTCCATCACGATCACATACTACCACAAGATATGGCTGCCTTCAGGTGCTCCCACACTATGCTCTATCGTGCGCTACCCAACCCGACATGCAGCAACCGTATCATATGCTGTAACAGTCTTTATTATAACAGTTATCCGCCACCGAACAATGCCAAAACCCAGATGGACAATGGACAATGCCTTCGTGTCCTTTGTGTCCTTTGTGGTGAAGCTCTGTGCCTCTGTGTCTCCGTGGTGCCACTCCGACCGCACGCGCCAACTGGTAGGGGCGTCAGCGTGCTGCGCCTATGGCTCCGCGTCCGATCAAAGCGCATACCAGCAAGGTCGGGGATGAGGGGCGACGGCGCAGCACGCTGCTCCACGAGCAATTGATCGCTATTGTCAACTTCTTAATGTTGCTCTTTTTTGCGTTCACTGGTATACTATATGCCGTTATCTTGCCAGGCGACTCATTGTGGTGCTGGTAAGCCGACTACAGCGATAGAGCCGCACTTGCGCAAGGCATTGCTGCCTGCGGTACGCATGAATTGCGGGACAATGCCTGGGAATGGGCCGCAGATGAATGGTTTGGTGTTTACATTTGTATGCTATCTGAAGATCTTGTAAACGAGAAAGGTTTTGTACATGGGAAACAATGAAAACAAACCAGCTTTCGGACAGGACGATCAGCAGATCGATACGCGGAATACCCCGGTTTGGCCCATCAATCTTACTCCGACCGATACCCAACAGCACCAGAACCGTCTCGGCATGCTCGAAAAGATGCGCACCTATTGGATCGAGGGCTTCCTCGATCAATCACTGCACAAGGCAGTTTTGCTCGAATTGAAGATGGAGTACAAACCCGATGCGTTAGCGTATCCGGGCACAATGCTTGTGCAGCAGTCGGATCAGCCCGGTACCCCCGTGCCAGCGGGTACCACCATTGCTACTGTATTTGACCAGTGCAGCGGCCAACTGCTCATCCTGGGTTCGCCCGGCAGCGGGAAGACCACCATGCTGCTCGAATTAGCTCGCACGCTGATACGCCGTGCCGAAGATCAGGACGCCCTGCCGATCCCGGTCGTCTTTCATCTTGCCTCGTGGGTCCAGCAACGTTACCAGTTCGACACATGGCTGATGGAAGAACTCAACAGCCTCTACGATGTACCGAAGGCGGTCGCACAGACATGGCTCAACGCAAACGAGATTTTGCCGCTCCTTGACGGCCTAAACGAAGTGCCAGCCGATCAACGTGAGGCCTGTATTGCCGCCATCAATGACTACACAGCGCAGCAGGCCCAGGGCGGCATGCCGGTCGTCGTATGCAGCCGCCTTGCCGATTACGACGTGCTCACCAGGAAGTTGCAGCTCCAGGGCGCGGTGCTGCTGCCCCCCCTGACCGACCAGCAAATGGATGCAGCCATACAACAACTGGGCAACAGGGCAGAGCCGGTCGCTTCTGTTCTGCGGACCCTGCGAGAGAGTGCCCAACAGCACGCAGACACCGCCGCCGAGGAGTTGGCCCGAACACCACTCTTACTGCACGTTGCAACATTGGCGTATCAGGGCGATGATACCAGTCAACGACCATCACCAGAGGCGCCCCCCGCTGCACAGCAGCACCAACTGTTTCAAGCCTATGTGGACCGTATGTGTGAGCAAAGCGACGAAAACACACCGTACACACCCCAACAAACCCAGCACTGGCTACGTTGGCTGGCCGGGCGGTTGCACCAGAACCACCAGATCATGTTTCAGCTAGAACGGATGCAGCCCTGGTGGCTGCATCGTTCATCCCAACGTGGGCTGTATGTGCTTGGCTCGGCCATCGTTGCTGGCGCCGGGGCGTTGCTGTTGGGGCCGTTGTTCAGCTTGCTGTTGGCACTGGTCATCATAGCAGGACTGGCAGGTTTGCTCCAACTGGTTCTGCCCCTGGGTGGCATGGTTGATGGCCAGATGGGCTTTGTGCTGGTTTTGGAATGGGCATCGGGCTGAGCACCGCGCTGAGTGGCGGGGTCGTCTTAGGGCCGTTTGTTGGGCTGGTCGGCGGGGGGCTCACCAGCCTGGGCCAGCATGCGCCTGCCCAACGGCGCAGCTGGTATGCCCCGGCGGCCGGGTTGCTCGGCGGCGGTTTGGCCATACTGCTCTGGTGGCTGCTGCAGGCGAATAATCCTGTGTTGGCAACGTTGTATGCATTCAGCGTCATACCCCTTGGCCTGATGATCGCGGCACTGGTGCAACGCGGCGAAGTACGCCCCCCCGATGCATTGCGCTGGTCGTGGCAGTCGCTCCAGACGCGTTGGTATCTCGTACTGGGCCTGGCGCTGCTCAGCGGGCTGCTCAGCGGGCTGTTCAATGGGCTAGGCTTGGGGTTGGGCGCCACGCTGGGTGGCGGGCTGCTGGGTGTGCTGGTCGGCGGGCTGACCAGTGCCAAGGTTCAGGCCGGAACGCAGCCCAATGGCGGCACCTGGCGCTCGCTACGCCGCGCCATCGCGACCTGGCTGGTTGGCGGGTTGGGCTTTGCACTGGTCGGCGGCCTGGTTGGAGTATTCATAGGTGGGCTAATCGGCAGACTAAACGAAGGACTGTCCAGCGATTGGATGTTTGACTTTACCTTTTTGGACGAAGGTCTGGTCGACGGGCTGTTGGGCGGGCTGTTGGGCGGGATCATCTTCGGGCCAGCGGTGAGCCTGTATGCTGGTGGTCTGGCTTTTGTGCAGCACTGGGTGCTGCGGCTGATCTTTACCCTGTCCGGGGCTGCCCCCTGGCGCTATGTCCACTTTCTCGATCATGCCACCGAGCGCATCCTGCTGCGGCGGGTTGGGAGCAGCTATACCTTTGTCCACCCCATGCTGCTGGCGTATCTCGCCAAAGAAGACGTCACAGACGGCGCGTCTTGACCGTTGTCCTTACCCATACAGGGGAGAGGGGTGCTTGCAGGCCCTCTCCCCAGCCGCTTTCCCAAGGAG
>JAAURD010000007.1 GCA_012034075.1 Chloroflexaceae bacterium
CCCTCTCCCCTTGTGGGAGAGGGGCCGGGGGTGGAGGGGTTACCGTCTCATATGGTTACCCTTGCACTGTTTCGTTACGGTGTGACCAGGATCACACAGGTTTACCGCTGGATCATGGGTAGATAGACTGATAGGCTCATTGAGAGGCCATCACCTGGTGGTTCAAGCGGCATGCCATTGGTCGCCGGGGTGATGATCATCTCGCCTTCGGCAGGGCCAAAGATGATACTATCGTCGGCTGGTTGCAGCTCCATATCTTCGGCCAGTCGCCAGTTGGTATCACCAGCTTTGTGTATACTGCCCATCTGGTCAATCTGCAGGCCATCCATGAGCCAGCCATAATTGTCACCCGTGCTCCCGTTGCGCCAGACAATATCGGCCCTACCATCACTGTTGAGATCGCCGACACCTACAATGCGCCAGGTATCGGTGAGAACGGCTGGCATGGCGCGAAAGTCTTTGATAAAGAAGCCGTCCATCAGCCAGATCTGCGTTTCGCCCGTGTCTTGCCGCCACCAAAGCATATCAGCCTTGAGATCAGCATCAAAATCAGCAACGCCACGAATAAGCCAGTTTGTATTGGCAACCTGGTTGATCACGCGGTTTTCCTTCACAAACATGCCATCCATGAGCCAGATATGATTGGTGCCGCTGATGGCATGGCGCCAGATCAAGTCGGTTTTGGCGTCACCGTCGAAATCACCGCTGCCAGCGATCTGCCAGTTGGTATCGCGCACTTCGTTGAGGACACGGTTCTCTTTAACGAACATACCTTGCATCAGCCAGATGTGATTGGTACCACTGATGGCATGGCGCCAGATCAGGTCAGCCTGGCCATCGAGGTCAAAGTGACCAGTGGCGGCAACCTTCCAACTGGCGTCAGAAACTTTGTTGATCACACGGCTGTTTTTGACAAAAAGGCCATCCATCAGCCAGATATGATTGTCACCCGTGTTGGCGTTGCGCCAGAGCAAATCGGATTTGGTGTCATTATCAAAATCACCGATACTGGCAACATCCCAGCTGGTGTCGGCGACTCGGTTGATCACACGGTAGTTCTTCAGCGCCAGACCATTCATCAGCCACATATGATTATTGCCATCCAGAGCATGGCGAATAAGAATATCGGCCTGGTTATCACCATCAAAGTCACCCATATCCGTGTGGCGGTTACCGGGACTGGTATCTTCGATAGTGAGGTCCTTATCGGATGCGGCCAGAATCGTTGCCGTCCCAGCAGTCACGGCGGTGAGGGTAAGCAGCAGTAGGGCGACTCGGATAGTCAGCCAGCTAGACGAATGGGGACGTTGTGCAGCAGATGGGTTCACAGATTGCTCCTTTCAGATAGCAGTGTGTTGATCAGTAGCCCTGGTGTGTAATCATGGGTAAATAGACCAGCGAGACGCCGCTGTTGGTTGGTAAGCCGTTGCCCGGCGGCTCAAGTTCCATACCTTGGGTTGCGGGCTGAACGACCATGGCTGATTCGATAGGGCCGATATCCATAGTGTCCTCAGGGTCCTGTTCCATCGGCGGGTTATCGGCAATACGCCATTGCTGGTTTGGCACGTTATGGATATAGTCCATTTGATAAAAGTTGAGGCCATCGATCAACCAGACAAAATTCTCGCCCGTATCGATGTTGCGCCAGAGGACATCGGCCTTGCCGGCGCTGGGTGAACTGCTGCCATTATCAAAGTCGCCGACGCCAACGATGCGCCAGAGACTGACCGGAGAGGTCGCCATAGCTCTATTGGCCTTGAGAAAGTCGCCTTGCATCAGCCAGATGTGCGTTTCACCGGTGGATTGGTTCCACCAGAGCAGATCCGCCAAGCCATCTTCATCAAAATCAGCAACACCGCGAATAAGCCAGTTGGTATCGGCCACCTGGGGGATCGCTTTCCGATCGCGTACCTTCATGCCATCCATGAACCAGATTTCGTTGGTGCCGCTGATAACATGCCGCCAGACCAGGTCGGTTTTATCATCACCATCAAAGTGACCAGCACCGGCAATCTGCCAGTTGGTATCAGCCACTTCGTTGAGCACGCTATTATCTTTCACATAGAGACCACTCATCAGCCAGATATGGTTGATACCGGTGCTGCTGTGGCGCCAGATCAGATCTGATCGGTTGTCGCTATCGTAATCGCCGGTTGCGGCAAGTTGCCAGCCAGTATCGGAAACCTGGTTGATCACTCGGTTATTTTTGACATAGAGTCCATTCATCAACCACATGTGATTATCGCCGGTCGTGGCATGACGCCAGACCATATCGGAGCGGAGATCGCCATCAAAATCGCCGATACTGACCACATCCCAATCAGGATCGGCGGCACGGTTAATCACCCGGTAGTTTTTCAGGCTGAGACCCTGCATCAGCCACATATGGTTATAACCGTCGTTGGCATGGCGCCAGACGATGTCGGCACGACCATCGCCATCGAAGTCGCCGAGATTGGTCTGGCGGTTGCCGGGGCTGGTCAGGCTGGGTGCCGGGGTATCATCGCTGGCAGCAAGCAGTGCATTGACTGGTTGTATCGCCAGGAGGATCAGGGTTGGTATGAGCATCAGTGCGAACACGGAGAGACCGTGTCTGATGCGTCTTTGTGTTGGTGGATGAAAACGAGACATAAGATGACTCCTTGAACAAACAATCAGTGCGTATGTTATGACAATGGAGTGACCAGCAATCAGTTGGTCACTCACTTTCGAGTATAGCACCAATCTTGATTTTTCCTAGAGGGAAAAAAGGGCTATTTTGTCTTTAGGAACGGTCGTAGAAAGGATGTCTCTGTTTTAAGCATTTAACTGCGTGCCGGACGGTGATAGACGGGCCAGCGTACTGGTCCAAAGATACTGGAAGCAATACCAATGCGCTGATGCACCTGCATCGCCATCACAACATTGCGCACCATAATGCTGATAGTACTGGCAAGTGCAGCACCTTCAAGGCCCCAGAGGGGAATACAGATGAACTGTAGGAGAGCGCCAAGCGCAAAACTCACCGCCGTGCCGATAGCGGCATCACGTTCATGGCCGGTCATAGTCAGCAAGACACCTACGGAACCCATCGCAACATTGATGATCTGCCCAAAGACCAAAATGATGAGTGCTGAACGTGCAGCGACAAATGCTTCACCAAAGATAACCAGGAACCACGAACCAAGCAGAATCAGGCCGATGATAAGGGGCAGGGTCGCCAGCAGAATAAGTTGTATGCTGCGGGTAACAACCTGCTGTAGTCGCTCGTGTTGACCCTGGGCATAGAGCGTGGCAACCGTTGGGGAAAGGGCCATGTTGGCAGCACCAAGCACAAAGGTAATCAGTGACGCTCCTCGTTCGGCCACAACATACAGAGCAACAGCAGTGGGGTTGAGCAGCCAACCCAGTACAAGAATAGCAAGACGGCTATCGAGCAGGCTAAGGCTCTGCATCATCACAAGTGGCAGAGCACTGCGAAACCAGAGTCGCCCGTCATACTGTGGTGCAGCCTGATGCACGGCAACTGGCAGAGCGCGACCGAGCAAGCGAGCACCGATCAGCAGCGCGATCAGCGAAGCGACGACTGAGAGCAGCATGGCATGCTGAGCATTGAGCAATGCCGGTGCCAGGAGCGCGAGCAGAGCGACCAGCACCATGATGCCGATGGGACGAATAATGGTCTCTGGGAGCTGGCTTATGATGACGCAGTGAAGGCCATGCAGTATCGCCCGCTGTCGTAAGATCAGGGCCAGGATGGGAATAAGCGGAGCAGCATACCAGAAGGCCAGCAGCATGGCATCCTGCCCATTGTGATGAAACAGCCAGGTAACGATGGCGGTGGTTAGCGCAATCGTACTGGCAGCGAGCAGCACCAGTTGCAACGACCAGCGCAGGATGCCGCGCATATGGCTATAGGCCAGGCGAGCATGGTAGGCGGCTGTCTGACGCAGCAGCAGGGTCTGCATGCCGAAGATGGACGGCGCGACCAGGATATTGACCCAGGTGATAACATAGGCGTAGATGCCAAACTGGGTAATACCGAGCAGCCGCGCCAGCGCCGCATTGAGCAGAAAGGAGAGCGCTGTTCCACCGATGATCAAGATAAAAGAGCCGATGGAGCCGCGAAGCAACTGCTCACGTAACAGGTTGTCTGGTTTGGGATTGGTCATTTGACAATTGATAATGGATACCTTGCGCTCCGACCTGCACCCCTCATCCCCGGCCCTTCTCCCACAAGGGGAGAAGGGAGTCACTAGTGCGGTGGCGCCCCGTGCGGTGGAAAATGAGCGCGGCTACAAGCCGCGCCTACGATTCGCACCTGCGTCGGGCGTTCGGGCGCAGCACGCTGAGTCCCCTACAGCTGCGCCTACGGCTGGCGTGTGTTGCCGTTCTGGCTCTGTATCAGGGCTTCGGTTTCCACCGATGTGCCATGACCATTGGTGCTATTGATTGGCCGCATCACTTCATAGTGTTGTGATCGGCGTGAACGTTTGGACCACCGAAACCAGCGAAACAGACCTGTGGGTTTCTTTTTCTGGCTGCTCTGGTGATAGTAACCATAGCTATAGTAATAGGCGTAGTAGCCCAGGTCAGGTAGATTCACCTGGTTGAGCACAGGGCCAAGGATATTGGCGCCAACTTGCTCCAGGATCATCTTGCAACGCTGGACCAGGTGAATACGCGTTTGACCGGCCCAGACGACCTGGATCACAGCACTGACTCGACGCGCAATGAGTGACGCATCGGTGACGGTCGCCGCCGGTGGTGAGTCGTAGATGATAATATCGGCAGTTGCTTCGAGTTGCTGCATGACCCGTTGCGCCCGTTCCGAATTAATCAACTCGGCCGGGTTGGGCGGGATCGTGCCTGATGTCAGGACACGCAAATTGGGAATAGCGGTTGTCTGTAGAAATGCATCCAGATCGAGTGGCTGGTCGTTTTGCTGGCTAATCACCAAATTGGTAAAGCCGGGGGTGCGCGCAATATCGAAGATATGCTGTAAACTGGGTTTGCGCAGGTCAGCATCGACCAGAATAACGCGGCTACCAGCAAGCGCAAAACTGGCGGCCAGGTTGGTCGCCACAAAGGTTTTGCCTTCGTTGGGGCCAGCACTGGTGACAAGCAGGCTCCGCACGGGGGTGCTCATATTGGCGACTTGAATGCTGGTGCGCAGAGCACGGAAGGACTCGGCAATGGGCGAGAGCGAGTCATTCAGGGTGACCAGATAGCCACCGGGCTTCTTGCGTTCGCTGGGCGAAACAACCCCAATAACGCCGCGCGTGGCAATACCATACACCGCATCGAGGGCTTCGGGCGATTTCACGGTATAGTCAATGTATTCCAGCAAAAAGGCCAGGGCAACGCCAATAAACATACCTATCATCACCGCCAACATGGTTCGCTGGAAGGTATCGAACGGCAAAGGTGTGGCTGGGAGCAGTGCGGTATCGACAACAACGGCGGTATCAACACCTGGTGGCTGACTCACCGGAGTGGTTACTTCGGCGAGGCGGGCCTGGGCATTAGCGAGCCGCGTCTGCAGATCAATGCGGGCATAGCGCTGTTCAATCAGGAGCGTATTCAGAGCTTCAAGCTCCTCGCGCTGCTGGTCATTGCGGTTCTGGCGTTCGAGATCATCCTTTTGATCTTCGAGTTCACTGATACGCTGATCATAGGTCGTAATCTCAAGCTCGAGCGCAGCAATAAGTTCTTGCAAACGGTTCTTCTCGGGAGCATCGCTCAGCTGGCGCTGCTCCTCGATCTGTTGCTGCTGCGATTGCTGGCGGCTCACTTCGCTGGCAATGAGCACCTGCGCAGCTGTGTTGGCAATGTCTTGCGCAACCTGCGGGTCTGGATGGGTCGCGCTAATGCGAAAAAACTGGGTACCATCAACATACTGGCTCTGCAATGCGCGTTGAATATCGGCTTCCGCAATGTCCTGGTCCATTTCATCTGCAACGCGTTGGATAAACGAACGCGTCGCGATCAGCTCAATATAGGTATTGGCGAGCGATTCGACGCGGTTGTTGCCAAGTTCCACCGCTGCGGTGGGCAGCAACGGGCTGACTTGACCAGGGTTAATAAATAGCGTGGTTGTGGTATGGTAGAGTGGCACCTGTTGACTGGTATAGAGCACTGTGCCGATGCCACTGCTGATCATCAAGAAGATGATCAACCAGAGGCGTTTACGGATGATCTTCCAATAGGCGAGCAGTTCCATAGTGATTATCCTGTTAGCTGGGTTGATTTACTGGTTGGCTGAACGAACGGTTCGGATAGGACGCCCACGCCCACGGCTCCGGCGTTGGGACATGTTTGGCTGCGGGTTGGTATGATGACTGACGGGTTCTAACAGCTGGCGATCAATTTCGACACGACTGAACTGGCCCATCAGCTCGAGCAAAATCTGCACACGGGCCGATGGTGTGGTTGGCCCCTGAAACAACGCTTCGAGACCGCAAAGTGGCCCACGGGTAATGCGCACAGCGTCGCCGGGCCGAAATGCGTGTGCTACCAGACCGCCCTGTTGATTGATATCGGCAATATATTGGCGAATGGCGCTGATGACCGATGATGGTACAGGCACGGGCACATCTCCCGATGTAATGAGACGCACGACCCCTGGCATGGTCTCAATCCGTCCACGCTCCAGGGTATCCATACTGGTCTGCACAAAGAGATAACCAGGGAAGAGTGCGATAGATCGCGCTGGCTCGCTGGTGGCTTGCTGCACTTCGGGCAGATAGACGATCAGGTTGTCCAGGGTATTGAGCACCGTCGCAGTCATGCGTTCTTTGCTGGCCTGACATTGCATGGCATACCATTGGTTTTTCGGATGTGCTGCATGCATGAGCTTTCCCTTCTCTATAGTATTGCTTCTCTAACGTGTTTGAATGGGATGCGCTGCCATTCCAGCGGATCAGGCTGGTTTTGAGCGATGACGTTTCTGCACGCCGGTGCGTGTTGGCAGCGGAGCAGTGGCTACGACGACATGCGAACACGGTAACTGGCGGTTTTGTGTACTGCCTGGTGACAAACCTGGCTGGCAATAGACCGATCAGGTCAACAAGTCAGGTCGCTCACGTGCAGATGGTCTTTTGTATGGACAAAAAATGCAACTGGTAGTTGCGCTTCTGCCTATTAAACGATAGTGGTTGCTAAATTAGATAAGCGATTTTGCGGCTGTGGTTGTTGGTGCTGCTACCGTGTTGATAGTATCCGCGTGAACCGGTGAAAACATGGACAGCGCAAAGGGGAAAATTGGGGTGCGTCGGCAATGGCAACGCACCACCATTCGGGTGAACATGCGGATGGATCGAACAGGGACAAGCACCAGTGTGTGTTGCTGGTGAATGCTCCTGCTCGTTTTTTCAGCTCTTCTTTGGCGGTTCTTTCGTCCCAAGCAGCGTTTCAAAAGCCGATAAGAGTGCCGCCATCGAACTTTCATAGCCGCTGTTTGGTTCGCTCCCACGCCAACGCCATGCCCACGACCAGCTACCCAGCACATCGGGCACACTCAGTACTTCCAGACCGAGCGATGACAGCTTTTCAATGAGGGCCTGACGATCATCCATCAGGTGACGAAAGACTTCATCGCGGAACTCCAAATCGCCAGACCGCGAACGGAGCTTTTCAACTTCAGATAGTGCTTCATCATAGGCCATGAGTAAGACGCGTGTCTCTTTCACGCCTGGTGTTTCGCCGGCGGCAAGCTGTTTGCGGAGATCATCAATAAGGCTCATACATATCCCTTGCTTGGCTAGTGTTCTGTATCAGGATGCGGTTCTGATGTCTCACACCAGCCTACTACTCTTGCTCGTATGTCTGCATTCTCTCCTGTTGATTATACCCGAATCCTACTGCTCTGTGCAGGAGATTCCCTGGGATTCGTAGTAAGCAGCCACAAAATCATGCTTGATTGCTTCTTGCAGGGGCACTGGCTGCTCTAGCAAGCCCAACTCGATCAGTATATCCTGTTCGCTGTTCCATGCGGTATCGTCGTTCCAGCCGGGGCAGGTTGCCCCCGCGCCTGATTGGATGAGTTTAATGGTTTCGGTCGCTTCATAGCGTAGATGTTCGATATGGAGCTGCGGGTTGTAGTCAGCAACAATAGCAACCGTCCCTTCAACATCGGTGAGGGCATCGTGCCAGCCACGCAGGGTGGCGGTGACAAAAGCCCGCGTTGTATTGGGGTTTTGCTGTGCAAAATCGGCTGTGGTGAAGAGGACATCTCCCATGAGCATCACGCCATAATCGCGAGCCAGAATCAGATCGACCGTGGCCCCCTGCTGACGCGCCAGATTGGGTTGATCGGTGATGTAGACGGGCCAGACATCAACCCGGCGATTGAGAAAGGGAGCGAGATTGACCTGGAATGGGACTTCATTGATCTGTTCACGGTTGACATCGGTCGCTGCAAGAAGGGCGCGATATTCGGTCTCGACATTGTCGCCATAAGAGACAGCAACATGTTTGCCAACAAAATCCTGGGGCGTCTGAATGCCTGCGTCGCTGTGAACCATGAAGCCAACCGGACTGGTCTGAAACAACGTAGCCAGCGCTACTACATCGATACCACGAGTTCGCGCCAGCAAGATCGTATCGGCCCCCGTGCTACCAAAGGTGTCGGCCCCGCTTGCCACCAGAGGCAACGGCACAAAATCCGGACTGCCGATGTTGATGGTAACATCGAGGCCAGCTTCTTCATAATAGCCTTTTACTTTGGCTACAATATAACCAGCAAATTGATATTGGGGAATCCACTGCAAGCGCATCGATACGGTGCGAATCTCTGGAACTTCGTTGGGAATGGAGAGGGTACCAACGGAGTCGGACACCGATTCGCTGGCTGGTGGTGGGCTGCTACAGGCCATGATAATTGTGCCTAAGACAAGAAACATGCCAATGCGTTGTAGGGTTCGGTTGTGTTGCATGATTCGGTTTACCCCTGTCCGTTTGATGATTGATAGTTGATCATTGATAATTGATACACGAAAACACACAGGACGCCTGCACTCAGATGTAGGCGCGGCTTGCGTGCGGTCGTCCCCCACTCCGCTACCCCTCACCCACGGCCCCTCTCCCACAAGGGGAGAGGGGAGTTGCTGCTGCCCGATCTTCCCGGGCATTCCGACAAGCACACGACTTGCGACCCTTTACGCGGCGACAAGCCGCGCCTACGATTCACTCCAACGATACCCAATACCCTATCCCCGATACCCCATTCAGGCCGGCTCCGGCCAGAAGATGATCCAACGTTCCAGACCAGTCAAGAGCAGATACAGACTCAGGCTGAGCAGTGATGCAAGGGTGATCGCCGCAAAGGTTCGTGGTGTATCGAGATAGTACGTTGAAATGGTAATGACAAAACCCAGACCCTGATCGGCACCCTCAAATTCGGCCACGATAGCGCCAAGAATAGCAAGGGTTGAGCCTATTTTCAGGCCGGTGAAGAGATACGGCAGGCTGTTGGGCAGGCGTAACACCCAGAAACGTTGCCAGTTGCTGATAGCATAGGACTGTAAGAGATCCTGAGTAGCGGGATTGGCCTGACGCAAACCACGCACCGCGTTCACCAGCACCGGAAAAACGGTAAAGAGGGCCGCCATGATCATGCGGGTGAGCAAGCCATTGCCAAACCACAACAGCAAGAGCGGCGCAATGGCAACCAGTGGCACCGTCTGCAGGGCAACCACCCAGGGCGAAAAGGTTTGCTCAATCAGGGGCACATGCACAAAGATAAGCGCTAACCCGAAGCCGACGGTGCTGCCAATCAGAAAGCCGCCCATACCAGCAAGGGCAGTGCTACCGGCATGGGGCAGCATACTCTCCTGGAGATCGGGGTTTAACAGCCGTTCGAACACACTGGACGGAGTGGGCAGGATATAGAACGGTATCCCAAGCGCTGGAATGAGCCATTGCAAGCTGATAAGCAAAAGCAAAAAGAGCAGCAGAGCAAGCGCAATGTGACGGAACACGATCAGGCTACTCCTCGCAGATAATGGCGTATTTGTGCAACCTGTTGCATAAAAGAATCGCTCTCAAGCAGGTCTAGCGTGCGTGGTCGTGGCAACTGAACCAGCGTATCTGCTAACAATTGACCCGGTCGCGCTGAGAAGACAAGAATGCGGTCGGCAAGAAAGACCGCTTCCCCCACCGCATGAGTCACAAAGAGCACAGTGGTCCGATTATTGGACCAGATACGGAGAAGTTCATGCTGGAGATGCTCACGAGTCATATCATCAAGCGCACTAAATGGTTCATCGAGCAAGAGTACCGATGGTTGAAACGATAATGCGCGTGCCAGCGCAACGCGTTGTTGCATACCCCCTGACAACTGGTGCGGATAGGCTTGCGCGAAGGCTTCGAGACCTACCAGCTGGAGCATCGTCTGGGTCATCTGGCGCCGCTGTGCGCGTGGCCAGCCAGCCAGGCTCAGCGGCAACGCCACATTTTGTTGTGCCGTATACCAGGGCAACAGCACGGGCTTTTGAAAGACAAAACTGATACGCCGATGCTGTCGTGCCTGGGCCGGCGTCATGTCGTCAACGCGAATGTTGCCCTGTTGCAATGGCAACAGACCACCAGTGGTCCGTAACAACGATGTTTTGCCGCAGCCATTGGGGCCAATCAGGGCAACAAATTCACCGGCAGCGACCTGAAACGAGATATCCTTCAGCACTGCCAGATTGCCAGCACCAGTTGGATAACTCAGACTCACATGCTCAAAGCTCAGGCTGGCTGGACTGGGCGAAGCATCGCCATCGGTCACCTACCAGACCTCGGCCTTGCGCAGGAAGAACTGGCTGAAGAGACTGATACCTGCACCAACAATACCGACGGTCACCAGAATCAAGCCGATCAAGCGTTTGTTGCTGTCAAGTGAGCGACGCACATCCAATGAACTCTCAAACCCGGTGGTATCTCCTAGACGTGAAAACTCGGCCGCAGCCATTTCGGCGGACTCACGCGCCTCGTTAAAACGCAGGCTACTGGCATAGCCCTGTGCCTCTTGCAACAGCGTATTGGCCTGACGGCCGCGTTCAGCTCGTTCGGCATAGGCTTGCAAGACCTCGTTCTGGCGCGGATCGTTGAGCGCCTCATACAACTGACGGGCCTGTTCAGCCAGTGCCACCACACGATCATAGTTATGCGCTTGCAGTGACTCATAGGCTTCAGTGGCCACCTGTTCGGCCTGTTGTCCTTGCTGACTGACGGTCAACAACTGCTGCGCTTCCGTGATCTTCTCCTGGCGTGCCTGGAGCGCCTCGTCATCGCCTTCGATCTCTGGTTGCGATTGCAGCCATTCCAGCGCTGACTCCAGTTCGGTCTGAGCTTCGCCATAGCGACCAGCCGAGAGCAGTTGCTGGGGGTAGGAGAGATCGAAACTGGCAAAGATATTGCCACGATAGCCACCATTGAGATACGATGGCAGCCATTCAATCCACTGCGCTTCCAGATCAGCAGGCGCCACCGAATACGCCCGATCCAGGGCCGAGCGATAACCGCTGCTCTGAGCGCTAATCGTCACGAAATTGCGAAACTGGGCAAACCCATATTGCTCAATGAGAAACGAGACCACCGACAGAGTCTGCGGATAGCTGATTTCCGGTTGACCGTAAACAACATCGCGGTCATCAAAATCGCTCCAGGGAAGCAATTGATTCTGGGTGTATGCACGGTTGAGCAGGGCAATTTTCTGCTCTAATTCGGGGCTTACCTGTTCGACGTATTGAGCAATGCCCTCTTGAAACCCGGTATTCATCCGGTTCGCACTCAGATCAGCAGCAATAATATGGGCCAACTCGTGTCGAATGTTGTTCTTGACCTGCTCTGGCGTCTGGTTTTCCGTTTGCGGTAAAACAACAATAACCTCGTTGCGGCGAAAATCAGCGTGTGCCACAATGCCAGGCATTTCACGCGCCAGCGGGTTCACTTCATAGTAGCTTTCAAACGTTGGGTAGAGCCGCAACGTAATCGGCGTTTTGACGCGATGGCTAAAGACCGTCGCCATCTCTTCATATATATCATCGACAAAGCCAGCGTATTCGCCAGCCGTGTCGGCGTCTGTGGGTGCATAGAGAATGACAAAGTTGCTGGTTGTCTCTTCCTGCCAGTCTTCACTCTGGGCCAGGGCCATGCTGGGCAACAGGGTGAACAGCAACATCAGCGTCAGCAAGATGATGCAACACCGTTGAAGCGTTGAAGCGTTGAAACGTTGAAACGTTGAAGCGTAAAATTGTTGATCGAATGTTCTCATAACGATGTTTTTCCTCCCTCTTCTGTATTGTAGATCAGAGTTTGGGAAAACGCCAACGCTGAACCGAAATCTGTGGTTGAGCATGCGTACAGTCCTGATAATCCTACCACAAATATACTCATGCTGACCCCAACACCGTATAAATTGGCCCATCGGGCGTGAGTCGACTCTGTATCAGACGTGGTGGGCTGCTTTGCCAGTGAACGGGCGATGGGTTCGAGACCTGCGTCAATGCCCGGCTTAATGCATTGCGTTGTTCACGTGAAGCCTCACGACGTACTCGCCCTATGGTCAGATGCGCACGAAAACGACGATCCTCGACAGGAAAGCCAAGAGCAGCAGTTGCCGCCACGACCTCTTGTTGCTGGTGCAACAGACCAGGTTCATCGCCTGCCAAACCAACCCAGAGCACCTGCGGCTGCTGTCGATTGGGGAAGGCCCCAACCGCTGCCAGCATAAGCTGAAGTGGCAGCGGATTGAGTTGCTCCAACGCCGCCAGGAGCGATGGGACGCGGTCCGCATCCACATCACCGAGAAATTGCAGGGTCAGATGTATGGCATCGGCAGCAACCCAACGTACTGAATGACAACCATGGCGCTGCAGTTGCTGCTGTACGTCCTGCAGCGCATGCTTGACCGGGTCTGGTACTTCCACCGCAATAAACAGCCGCATGGTCCACCTAGACTAACGGAGGGTCCATCATAGACCCAGTGTTCACCGTATGATACCCCATCGTGATGACCTGGCTGTCTCGATGCTCTTCATCTGGCGCTGGGGCAATCCAGATATACGAACCATCAGATTGGAGCACACGGGTACGAAGGTTATCCTGGAGATAGCTTGCCAGCAACGTATCGCGGATAAACGCCACCAACACCGGTTCTTCAACCGGGAAGAGCGTTTCCACCCGCCGATCCAGATTGCGCTGCATCATATCGGCACTGCCGAGATACACCTCATCGTTGCCACCATTGCGGAAGTAGTAAATACGATTGTGTTCCAGAAAACGACCAACAATGCTGCGTACCTGTATATGCTCACTTAAACCAGGTACACCCGGCCGCAAACAACAAATACCGCGAATAATCAGATCCACCTGGACCCCTGCCTGTGATGCGCGATAGAGCGCGTCAATCACGGCTGGATCAACCAGGGAGTTCATCTTAAAGATAATCGCGCCATTCCCCTGCTTCTGATGCACACGCATTTCACGATCAATCAGCGAAATCATCTGATTCCGCAGCATAGCCGGAGCCACCAGCAACTTCCGATAGTGGCGTTGATAGCTATAGCCGGTCAGCACATTGAATAACTCAGAAACATCGGCGGCAATATCCGGTCGACAAGTGAGCAACCCAAGATCGGTATACAAACGTGCCGTACTCGCATTATAATTACCGGTGCCAAGATGGGCGTACCGCCGAATACTGCCTTCTTCGCGCCGCACGATTAAAGCCAGCTTCGCATGGGTTTTGAGTCGTAGCAACCCATAAACCACATGCACACCGACACGTTCTAAAGCACGTGCCCAGATAATATTATTCTCTTCATCAAAGCGGGCCTTCAGTTCAACCAGCACGGCTACTTGTTTACCCTGTTCACATGCACGCATCAGTGCCTGAACAATCGGTGAATTTTTGCCTACACGATAGAGAGTCTGCTTGATCGCCAGAACATCGGGATCATCAGCAGCGCGTTCAATCAGATCGATCACCGGCTCAAACGAATCATAGGGATGGTGCAGCAATATGTCCTGGTGGCGAATAGCCGCAAAGAGATCATTGGGTTCTTCGAGCACACTCGGCACGCCCGAATAGAATGGCGGGTCTTTGAGATCCGGTCGGTCCAGTTTCATCAATTCCATCAGGGCAGATAGGCCCAGCGGCCCTCGCACGGTGTAAATATCATCCGGGTCGGTATTCAGATTGGTGACGAGCAGATGGCGAATCTCCGCTGGCATGGTGTGGTTGACGGTGATACGCACCACCTCTCCAAACCGGCGTTGACGTACTCCCTGCTCGATCGTAAGGAGCAAGTCGTGGGCTTCGTCCTCTTCAATCTCCATATCGGCATTGCGTATGACGCGGAAGGGATAGGAGGCTATCAAGTCCATGCCAGGAAAGAGTGTTTCCAGATGTGCCGCAATCACCTGCTCGAGATACACAAAGCAAGCCCGTCGCTCTGGCGGAATATCACCTGACCCATCACACAGATCACGTGGGAGCATGATAAAACGTGGCAGCACTTCAGGAACTTTGACCCGTGCAAAGACCTCGCCACTGGTTGCATGATGCATCACCACCGCCAGGCTCAAACTGAGATTGGAGATATGCGGAAAGGGTCGGCTGGTATCGAAGGCCAGAGGCGTCAGCACCGGAAAGATTTGCTGACGGAAGTACTCTTCCAGAAATGCCTTTTGCTCCAGTTGCAACTCATGATAGTTGAGAATACGAATACCCTCGGTCGCCAGTTCGGGAACCAGATGATCAACCACGAGGACATGCTCCTGTTCAACCAGGTCCAACAGCATGCGCCGAATAGCTGCCAGTTGTTCGGTCGGGGTCATCCCATCAGGAGAGCGCTTCTGCACACCAGCAGCAATTTGCTGCTTGATTCCACTTACCCGAATCATAAAAAATTCGTCCAGATTGGAAGCAAAAATGGCAAGGAATTTGAGCCGTTCAAGCAGGGGGTTATCTGGATTCACCGCTTCTTCCAGAACCCGACGATTAAAATCAATCCAACTCAGTTCACGATTAAAATAGCGTGAATTGTGATCACCAGGTCTTAATAGTGGTTCAGACAATGCCAACGACAGTGGAAGCTGCTTTGTATTCATGAAATCCTCCAGCATTATTGGTGCAACAGCATCTGCTGTAGCACATCATCCAGTGCATGCAGTGGAACAATATCAGAGGCAATAGACGGTATCAGGCTGGCAAAGGCTGGTTCGCTCGTGTTGAGGAGCACCTTACCCGTTGTCAACAGCATCGGCAAACCCAGTGCTTGAATCCATTCAAGCGAACTCTGTGCAACAGATGGATAAGGCCCATCACAATCGGTCAGCACGCCCAACTGGCATTGGGCAAAAGCCAAACCACGCTGAATGATATCGGCCGTCTCCAACCCAATCACAACATGGTCGGCCTCAGTCTCGATCAACCGCATCAGCGTGGTTTGATAATCAGCATCCTGTACTTTCTCGCAGTGGCATCCCACTGATTCACAAAACGCTGCTATGTGATCGACGACGGTGGCACGTTGTCGTTCGCCGGTGACTGCATACAGTGCGACCGATGGAATATCCTCCCACCGTACCGCCAGAAGCATCTCATGAACAACGGTCGTCGGATCGTAGACCAACCCATGTGTACCATAGCCGAGTTGGAATGCTCCATCAGGACGGTAAAGGACTGGTACACCACGTTGTTGCGCTTCGGCAATAAGTTGCAGACTGGCGATGGGCAGGGCCTCACGGCGGCATTGCTGCTTCAAATCAAACAGAGTTGGATCATCATACCACAGCGTATCGGCGGCAGTGTTCTCATCGCTGCTCCTCAGTTGAGCATTGAGGCGATCAACCGCATAACGAGCAATAGCTGCGCCCAGCCCTGGGGTTGGGGTTTGAAATGTCGCATCGATGAGCCAGGTATCTGGTTCAGGCCCTGGATTCAAACCTGCTATCGCTGTGACATCAAGCGAGACCATCACTATTCCCACAAACTGGGCCAAGTCTTTAAGCACAAAGGTCAGTGCCTGTTGGCAGTTATCGCCTGAGCCGATACGTAACCAGACTCCGGCATGCGGTCCGAAAATATGCGGGCCATCATACCTTCGGAGCAACACCATCTGGACCGGTTCGGCACTCATATCAGTTTAACGCCCTCGCTCAGCATGGATTTGCATATGGTCTGTTCTGAGCAACACCAGATTATAGCGTAATCGCTTCCAGAAGTGACGAACGCAGGCTATCGGAATCGGGATAGGGACCGACCACCGCTATCTGCATCATCTCGCGTCGTAACAGTTGCTGAGCAAGTCGATGAACGTCGGCTGTCGTTACGGCTTCGATTGCTGCTATCGTCTCCTCGGGTGGTACCACATAGCCATAATGCAGATACAGCTCACCCTGCCGTGAAGCAACAGTCAGCGTGTTTTCCAGTGACAGCAGCAACGAGCCACGCACCTGTGACTGCACCAGCGCCAACTCTTCTTCCGTAATCCCATGCGCTACCAGCTCGCGCAAAAGCGAGCAGATGACCGCGATGCTTTCATGCATATCATCGGCAGACACCCCGCCATAGATCGCCCACATACCAGTGCTCGCAAACAGGCTATGATAGCTGCCAACATTGTACGAGAGTCCCCGCTCTTCACGCATTTCTTGAAACAGGCGTGATGACATGCCCCCGCCCAGAACCGTATCAAGGACACGAAATGCAAACCGATCCGGATCATGATAGGATGGCGCCGGAAAACCGATACAAAACGAGCCTTGCTCGATCATTCGCGTTGCGATGACAACATCAGGTCCTGGTCGTGGTGGACTAACCGGAAGCATGGGGCTTCCTGGGCGCGTTGGATCCTGCCTCGTGGCAGAACCATTCGTATTCGTAGGCAACGTTGCTAGCACGTGTTCGATGCTCTGGCGCTGTTGCGGAGTGATATGGCCGGCAATCGAAAGTATCATATTTGATGGTTGGTAATGCGCTTGCCAGAAAGAACGCATCGCCGCATGGCCGATTTGATTGACTGATTCGATGCTGCCAGCAATGTCACGTCCAAGCGGTTGGTCGCCCCAGAGTGCCGACTGAATCAGCACATCGGTATAATCAGACGGCGAGTCCTGGATGCCACGAATTTCTTCAACAATCACGCGCCGCTCTTTTTCCAACTCCTGATTCACAAAGAGCGGTTGCGAGACCATCTCCAACAGGATGCGCAGTGCCAGGTCCGTATGAATATCGGCTACTTTCACCCAATAAACCGTGGATTCATACATGGTCGAAGCATCCATAACGCCGCCAACCCCTTCAATCGCCATCGATAACAAGCGCGGATCAGGCCAGCTCCGTGTTCCCTTAAAACACATATGTTCAATCAGATGGGAAATACCACTCTGCTCTTGCTGTTCCGCACATGCACCAACTCCAATCAGGCATTGCATCGCAACGGAACGAATATGGGGCATCGTGTCGAGCAAAACGACCGGCCCGCCAGGAACAACGATAGTTTCAACCACAGCCCACCTTTAGATAAACCATTAAGGCGACCCGGACAGCTGTCCAGACGAATCTTCTTTCGCAAAAAAGGCCTGCCACCAGCGCTTCCAGTTAAGCGTTGGTGGAGGCGTAGGTTGAGCCACCGGCGTCGGTACAACCGTAGGAGCCGTCGGCTCAACAAACGCAGGAATGATCACGACATCGTTATCGCGGGCATAGCCGAGTTGATCGCGGGCAATCTGCTCAACATAGACATCAGATTCAACATAGGCCACCGAGTCACGTAACGATAACGTCTCATTTTCCAACTGTTCGACTTGCGCTGCGAGTTCAAGCCGACGCGTTTCGAGGTTGGCACTCTGTATCACCTGATTGATAAAATTCATCAGCAATGACAGCGTTAACAAAGCCAGCACCAGCGTCACCAGATGTATGCCGCTCTGTTTGATCGGTATGCGTATCGTGGGTATCCTCGCGATCAGCCCATGGTGTGACCAGCGAGGCAAAGAACGCCGTCTTTGCCCCCGTCTCGGTTGCGAATCAGCCACAGTGTTCGATACTCCTGATGATTATGGCAACGCCGATGCTGGTTCCTCGCTACTACTACGCGGAGCTTCGAGAAGCAGTGGTTCATCAACATTAGAGGTCATCGTGCTCTGACCCCGGAACAAACCACCTGGTTCGATATGCAACGCAGCCGTGCTGATATCACCCCAGACCTTACCTGTGGGGGAGATCTCCAGTTTTTCAGCGGCCGTGATTTCACCCTTGACGGCTCCGGAGACATGCACACTTTTGGCTTTAACCGAAGCGATAACGCGTCCAGTCTCACCAATAATCAGATTCCCCAGCACCTCGATCTCACCTTCGACCGACCCATCGATGCGAATATTGCCGTCGGAGGTAATGTTCCCGACAAACCGCGTATTCGCGCCGATACTCGTCTCCGGTTTACTCATATTCACGGTCGATCGGGTGATCGGCTGATTTTTTTTATTTCCAAACATCGCTCTGTATCTCCTCAGAACAGCCCCTAGTAGAGTTGTTTTTATTCATTCAGGCTCTTCTTTCTGTCATATTGCAATGTCGTCATCTCGATCATCATACTGATGTGGAAGTATTATAAACGACTCATGCCGTTTCGGCAAACCAATGCAAGTGACCGAACAATCATGAAACGCTTTTCAAGCATCCGTTGGGAACATCCTGGGCATTATTCCAGCAAACCCATCCGGGTAGCATAGGCTATCGCCTCAGCCCGATTTTTGACCTGCAACCGTCGCACAATCTCGCCCATATGATATTTCACGGTCACTTCACTCAGGCTTACAATCTCGCTTACCTTGCGATAGGTCAATCCTTGCGCCACCAACGAGAGAATCTCATACTGGCGAGTCGTCAGTGCTTCGCCGACTTCGTTCCGATGCGCACTCTCTGATCCCTCGTGGTTGCTTTGCTGGGCAAACTCACGCAACACCCGAACGGCCAGGCCAGGGGAAAGCGGTGCTTCACCGCGAGCAATACCCAGCAGCAAGTTCCACAGCGTTTCGGCATCAAGACTCTTCAGCAAATAACCCGACGCTCCATTCTTGATTGCCTCAAAAATCTTGGTATCATCGTCTACAACCGAAAGCATCACAATCGAAATGTCCGGTAATTCCTGCTTAATCAAACGCGTCGCCATAATACCATTGCCATTTGGCATCTCAACATCCATCAAAATAACATCCGGGTGCAAACGGCGAGCCTGTTCCAAGGCATGCACACCACTATGCGCGGTACCCACCACGGTCAACCCACGGGCCTCGAGCAGATTGTGCAAGCCACGCAAAAACAGCGGGCTATCATCCACCAGCAACAAACGCATCGTTGCTGTATCACCAGCCTCATCGTCATACAATAAGGGAACATCGATAATCAACCGCGTACCCTGCCCCAGTGCTGTATCTATCTGAACTTGCCCACCAAGGGTCTTGATCTGGTTGCGTATGCGCTGGAGTCCATACACAGACCCCTCTGCCCTTGGTAACCGCGTATCATCAAACCCGCGACCATGATCTTCGATAGTCACCCGTAGTTGTCCCTCGTGAGCGCTAAAGGTCAAACGAGTAGTCGCCATATTGGCCTGGCGATGAACATTCGCTAGCGCTTCCTGAATAATCGATAGCAGATTAGCCTCAATTCGGGCATTGAGCGCGGGAAAATCAGAATCGACCATCATATCAACGTGTACCTGCAAAATAGCCGCAAATTGCTCAATAGATTGCCTGAGGCGGTCAAAATGATGCGTTTGTACCGGCTCACTCGAAAGGCGATGGACCTGTTTCAGAAGCAGTATTTGTTCCAGGTTTTGCAGTCCGTCCTGGGTTGTCTGCATCAACTCATTGAGCAAAACCCCAACCGCTGGTTGGGTTTGACCGGCAAGCAATTGTTGCACCATCTGGAGTTGTGTATGCACATCATTCAGAACACTACTCGCTGTCTGATGAGCCTTTTGATCCAAATGTTCGCGTTCTCGTAACAGATTCAGAACCTGTTCCTGCTGTAGTAAACGTTCATGAGCCTGCTTCAACTCGGTTATATCATTGGCGACAACCCCAATCGCAATAATCTGACCATCATCATTGTAGAGCGGGAATCGGCTCTCTCGATAGGTATGTGGCCCATCATCATGGTCAATCACCTGTTCACCACGCAGTGATCGGCCTGTTGCCAACACTTGTTGATCACGCAGTTGCGATAGCGTTGACACCTGCGATGGAAAGAGATCATACGCCACCTGGCCGATCAAAGCCTGGGGCTCCTGTTCCAGCAGTTGTGCCAGATACTGATTGACCAGGAGATAACGGCCATCCAGGTCTTTGACAAACAGAGCCTCCTGGGAATGCTGCACCACTGCCTCGAAGCGTGCCTGCTTCTGCTGCAGTTCTGCCGCTCTACGCTGGTGTTGCAACACAGCGCCAACCATACCGGCAACCGACTGCAGCGTTTCGATTGCATCATCTGACCAGATGCGATCTTGCACACAGTCATCAAACCCCAGCACCCCCCACCAGTCCCGATGCATAATTGGCAACACCAGACATGAGCAAATATGCCGCTGTTGCAGCCATGTCTGCTCACTCACAGGAAAGGTATTGGTCAAACCACACACAACCTCTCCACGCCGAAGCAGCCTATTCCAACGGGCAAAGCCTGACTCGAGCAGAAAAAACGGCTCGCGTGCAAGATGCGCGATCTGAGAACGCATCGACGGAGCTATCCATTCATCGTACTGACTGGTCGAACCTGGCTGATTATGTTGCAGCGTCTGTTCAAAGAGATAGACACGACTCACTCCAACCGCTGCACCAAGCTGTTGCAGCAGCATAGCAACATGCTCATCCGGTCTGGTGCTGAAGAACAACCGGGTCAGTGCATTCCAGACAGAGCGTAACATAACATCACTCTTCACAGGTCTCTTCCTCAGGTATTTCAGACTGAACCAGAATTGGCTTATCTTGCATGATACCATTTTTTCACCATTATTGATAGTACGAGTGCTTCAACTGCTTTGATTTGATGCATGCAGATCGCGGATAGGCGCTCCTCGTTCTATCAACAGGTTACCGCACGAGCACACCTCCCTGGAAATGATCGGCCACTTACACTACTCCGTCGGTACGGTACACCTACCGTTGAAATGACGGGCTTCTTCCAGGAAGCTGTACTCGTGCTTCAACTGCTTTCACTTGATCCGTAATAACGGCGTGTAGCCGGCTATTGCAAACTGCAAACCTAACCCATCAGATGAAAGTAGGTCTACCACTCGCCAGAAAAAGCGACCAATGGGTGGGCGGATGAGAGCACACGGAATTGGGAAAGAATTGATCCTACCTTATATAGTGCAACACCGGTGTTGGCACCTTCCAGTAACCTGGGAGCGTCAACACCGGTGCATCGGGCCGCACACGTTCTTGCTGGTCTCGTAATACCTGTTCTGCGTAGGGGGATGTCCTCGCAAAGCAGCAGACCGTTGGCACCACCGCCAATGCTCATCCCCATATCCGACTACAAGCATCTGGACACCCGGCAGAATACCAGATTGCCTTTTATTATCCACATACCGAAATTCGTAGCAATGCAGCGTGCTGCGCCAAACACCAGGTTTCCAGACAAGACAACATCATACCATAAAAACAAATCTGCATACCACAAAAAAGAATTTTGTCGGGTACAGCGGAGATAACGCTCATCAGAGCGAATCATCCATAAGAAACGTTATCTGCATATTGACCTGATAGCCAATCACATTGCCATCCTGTACATCCACACGCATGTCTTTAATCCAGGCGCCCTTGATGTGACGCAGTGTTTTTTCGGCACGGGCGATTCCTTCGCGCACAGCATCATCAAAACTCTTCTCCGACATAGCACTGATTTCTATGATCCGTCCAACAGACATCGTATCTACCTCCTAGCTATTTCAGTTTTATCCTGTTCCCCATATACACAGCTTAGAACATTGGCCTGCCCTATATATGGGTTGCTCATCATTATGCCAGCCATGCCCTGCCGGAAATGCTCCGGTTCTGGTTAGATTTAGGAGTGAAACAAGAACAACCACACAACCCTGCCTCCAGACCAGATGTCCGAACCATCACCACCCGTGTTCAACAGCAAAAATGAAACAGCACCAGAGCAATGAAAATATGAACATTTGTTCTTTTTCTAAAGATGCGGTATAATGCGTGTATGGAAATAATGACCATTGGCTACGAGGGCCACACACCAGCAACATTCTTTGCCCAGCTCACCGCCCACACGATCCAGACCCTGGTCGATATCCGTGAGTCGCCCATCAGCCGCAAAGCTGGGTTCTCCAAGTCAGCCTTGCAGGCAGCTGCCAATGCTCACCAGATACACTACCTCCATATGCGAGCACTCGGTTGCCCACGCCCTATCCGTAACGATTACCGTGAAGATAAAGACTGGACTGGCTATACCCGGCGCTTTCTCGCACACCTCGATACCCAGCACGACGCCCTCAACACATTGCTCCAACGAATTGAGCATGAACGCTGCTGTCTGCTCTGTCTGGAAGCCGATTACCACTGCTGCCATCGCTCACTAGTCGCCGAGCGTCTAGCACAAATGACCAGTCAGCACCTCAGTGTTATTCATCTCCCAACGCCAAACGGTGCTGTGTAACCATCTCCTGTGTTCTCCTGGAAGGATAGATCAATCCGATAATCAGCCACTGATCGGGGAATCGATGCATAGTCCCCATAATAAACATCAAATCTTTTTGAGCGAATTCCTGTTCAAGCTTTTGCCGAAATGGTTCTTCCCATTGTGAGCCATGGCTACGATAGCAATTCCAGTAGAGTGCTCCAACTTCCCAATCGGTAATAAGGTGACGATGTTGTTGTAAGCCGTTTGGAGTATGACATTCATATCGATAATGAAACGCATAAGGTAATTTGCGCAACGGCACTCGATTACGTACATCTGCACGATCAAATAAACCATCTTGTTCTAATCTTGTACGTTCCTCAGTGGTCCAATCGATTTCCTTCTCAGGAGTAATATCTAACCCAAGAAGGCTTTTTGATCGGATGATACCCAGGGTTTCTCCGCTCTTTTGGCGTCGTTGCTCCAGATCATCAAAGCTGGCGACAAGATGTGGTTCAATCCAGTGTTGTCGTTTAGCCCATTCATTGCTTGTATCTATCGTATTTCCAGGGCGTTGGATGCTATCCACGTCAATACGATAACTTTCTGGACGATGATCATTTGATGCTTTATGCACTCTTGCTTTAATCCACTCCCATTTTTTAAACTGTTGTTCGCCTTCGAGAAGACAATAGGTCACAGGAAAAAGGCGACGGAGTTCACCATTGGCCGTAATTGCAGCGACACACGTTATTTCTCGATGTTTCCTACTTGGCTGAGGATACGTCTTCACCAGGATTAATATATCCTGTAATTCTGTCTGTTGTACCATTTCTTCTCCTTTCTGGTTTTACGAATAAAGAAAATCAAAGAATAAAGTGCCTTATATTGCCCATTATACCACAAATATTTTGACTGTACCTTTAGAACAGCCCTGCATGATGCAACCCTGATGCTATCCTTGCGTTCTTTGCGACTTGGCGTAAGCACAATTTAGATCAACGTGGTTAGACCACTCGCCCATCGCATCGACTGCAAACCCTGGCAACCGCTCCACTTCAGCGTCTTATGTACCCTTTGTTGTGTAGTTTTGCTATTGACAGCTCTGGTATAATGAAGGCACATACTGTAACAAAGATCATCTTCAAGAGAGGAGAAAAGAGATGAATCACCGTTATATTGGCACATACTACCGGCAAATCTATCAGCAACCATCGGCCACAGCGAGGAGCACCCAGCCGTGTATGCTGGAAAAGAGGCGAGAAGCACGAGAGTACATCACCGGGGTGCAGAAGTACAACCGCTATTCTGAAAATAATGCTGTATCTTCGCTATCAGGCATGGCGAAACAGGAAGCAGTCTCAAAAACAGATCGCGGCTTGTCCCGACTGTTTCCCGATGCTTCAAAAAATGTGATCAGATAGTTTTTGAGACCAGTTCAGGTATGCTTGCCAACAAGCAATAAAGAGCTTTGTATGATACCGCCGATGGTGCTCTTATGACGTTACCAGATCTAACACTAGAAGGGCTGAAAGTCGAAGCCCGACAGAGGGTGTTGAAAACATACTCAGGCAATGATCTCGGCGATTTCCAAACCCCACCGTTGCTCGTCAATGCCATTCTGAAGGCATTGCCTGCCCAGGAACGAACGTATTCCAGGGTTCTCGAGCCGACGTGTGGCACTGGGAATTTTGTCTTTGCTTTGCTCGATCAACCTGAACCTCCTGCGGAAATACATGCTATCGAGGTACAACATGGGTACGTGCAACAGGTGCTTGAGAAATTGCCGAGATATACAGCAACAAGGGTGATAGTACAAGAAACAAATCTGTTCGATATAGACTTACAGAGCCAGTTAGCCTGGGAGACAACTGGCGCTCTGCTGGTTATTGGCAATCCTCCATGGGTTACCAATGCCCACCTTGGAAGACTGGGAAGCCAAAATCTCCCGCAAAAGGTAAATCTCAAGCGTTTAAAGGGCATACATGCAAGAACTGGTGATGCGAACTTTGACATTGCCGAATCTATCTGGCTCAAACTCATAACAGAGCTCTCTGTTTATACTCCTACAATAGCCCTTTTGTGTAAGATTAGTGTCGCACGCAACGTTTTACAATATGCATATGACTTTGGACTGCCTATATCACAAGCATCTATCAGGAAATGTAATGCCAAACGGTGGTTTGGCGCATCCGTTGATGCCTGTCTCTTTTGTCTCAAAGTTGGTCAAGCAAACGTCCATTATAAAGCTGAACTGTATGCTGACATTGATGCAAACGAACCGATATCATCTTTAGGCGTAGTCAATGGTCGCCTAACCGGAGATGTCCGCAGATATCATGCATGCGCCAATATTGATGGTGAATGTTCTCTTGATTGGCGACAAGGGATAAAACACGATGCAGCTTCGGTCATGGAGCTTTCTTGTGATCCTGATGGGTATCTAACAAACAAAGCAGGGCAACGAGTACAGGTTGAGCCCGAGTATATCTATCCTTTGATGAAGGGAACAGATGTTTTTAAAGGATTAGCGCCACATCGATCAGTCATCGTCACGCAACGATCTCTGGGTGAAGACACTGCCAGACTCCAACAAGTAGCACCTAAACTATGGGCATATCTGGAGGCAAATTCAAATGTTCTGAATAACAGAAAATCATCTATTTACACCAACCGACCGAGATTTTCTCTGTTTGGTGTAGGACCATATGCATTTGCTCCCTACAAAGTTGTTGTGTCTGGATTGCATAAAACACCCGTTTTCCGTCTTATCAGCGCCAATAGTGATCAACGTCCTGTTATGCTAGATGATACCTGTTACTTTCTACCGCTTCAAGAAGTGACCATGGCAGCATTGCTTGTCTTTGTTCTCAATCATGAGCACTGTATCAACTTTCTTACATCAACGATGTTTGCTGATGCCAAGCGCCCCATCACGAAAAAATTACTCCAAAGAATACAGCTTGATGCGCTCATTAACACCATACCAACACAAACGTTAAGAGATGGAATAGAAACGATAGTACAACAGAGAGGCGAACCTGGCTATGCTCTGCGTATTGATGCAGGAGAAACCTTGATAACACAGCTTCTCTGTGCTCAACGGTAATCGAGTATGGCTTGCGAACGTGAGTTACAACTGGCATTGCTGAGAACGCCCTGTACCACGCCGCTAGCGCGACTGTTACCGGCAGGCGCTGACAATGCTATAATAGAGAAATAGTGATACGATAATGGTACGCAGCCCGAACGGAGAGCACAATGTATCTTGTTACAACCGAACAGATGCGCCAGCTGGAACAGGCCACAGTTGACGCGGGCGCCTCATGGGCCGACTTGATGGAGCAGGCTGGCTGGGGCGTCGCCCAAGAGGCCCTGCGCAGCATTGGCGATGCACGCGACCAGCGAGCCCTGATCCTGGTCGGGCCGGGCAACAATGGCGGTGATGGCCTGGTAGCGGCGCGGCATCTGCACGATGCAGGCATGCAGGTCAGCCTCTATATCTGGCAACGCGACGCCTCCAGCGCCGACTCAAATTGGCAGCGCTGCCGCGACCGCAACATCGCCGAATGCATGGTGAGCGATGATAGCGACGGCCAGCAGCTGCGCAAATGGCTGGAAGAGTCGCGCCTGGTGGTAGATGCGCTGCTGGGCATGGGCATCAGCCGCGACGTGAGCGGGCAACTGGCTGAAATCATCGCCACCGTCAAGCATGCCCACGAACGACGACCATCCATGACGCTCGTGGCGGTGGATATTCCCAGCGGCATTCATTCCGACAATGGGCAGGTGATGGGGTTTGCCCTGCCGGCCACGCTCACCGTGGCGACTGGACTGATGAAACGCGGCTGGTGCTTTACCCTGGCTGTGATTATGCCGGCACAATCAAAGTAGTCGATATTGGCATCCCCACGAGCCAGCTGGAGCAACTGACCAGCCGCGTGATAGAACGTGACGACGTGGCGCGTCTGGCGCCACAGCGACAGCCTGACTCGCACAAGGGCACCTATGGCAAAACGATGATCGTCGCCGGGTCGCTCTACTACCCCGGTGCCGCGGTGCTTGCCACCAGTGCCGCCGGGCGCGTGGGCGCTGGTCTGGTCACCCTCGCCACCGCTCGCAGTGTGCTGGCGTTAACCGCCAACCGCGGGCCAGAGACAACCCTGTTGCCCCTGCCAGAAGCCCAGCTTGGCACGTTAGGCCGCGTCTCGGCCGAAGAGTTGCTGAAACAGATTGAGGACTATCATGCCCTGCTGATCGGTCCCGGCCTGGCGCAAGAAGAGCCAACCCTGGAGTTTCTGAAGCATCTGCTGGGCTTAGAAGCGAACCCGCGTAGCCCCCGCGTGGGCTTTCGGGTGAAATCGCTTGATTCTGCTGCGCCGGCCGAAAAAGAGCCCGGCCGTGATGTCAACCTGCCGCCCACCGTGATTGATGCCGATGGCCTGAACCTGCTCGCCAAAATTGAGCACTGGCCCGAATATCTGCCCCATCAGCGTTTTGTGTTAACGCCGCACCCCGGCGAAATGAAGCGCTTGCTTGATGTGGAAGCATTAGAAGCCGATATCCTGCAGGTCGCGGTTGATGCGGCGGCCCGTTGGGGCCAGGTAGTCGTCCTCAAGGGCGCAACTACTATCATTGCCCACCCGGATGGGCGCAGCATGGTGCATGCCCTGGGCAACCCGGCCCTGGCTACCGCTGGAACCGGCGATGTCCTCTCTGGCGCGATTGCCGGTTTGCTGGCGCAGGGCCTCACGCTCTTTGATGCGGCCGTGCTCGGCGTCGGGTTGCATGGCGCAGCGGGCGCCATGGTCGCAGAGAGCTATGGCAGCGCCGGAGCACTTGCCAGCGATCTCCTGCCCTATCTGCCGCGTGCGCTCAAAGCACTGAAACAACCGGAAGGGAACAAACCAGCTGGAAAAGCCGAAAACCGTTGAGAGCAGCCATGGTCTGAGAGCAGCAAGAGAGCCTGACAGGAGTGTTGTATATGCCAATCTATGAGTATATTTGCCACGATTGCCGCGCCCGCTTTCAAAAACTGGTGCGCGGATTTCAAGACCCCGAAGGACTGACCTGCCCACGGTGCCAGAGCATCACCGTGCGCCGTGCGATCTCACGCTTTGCAACAGTCAAGTCCGAAGAGGCGCGAATGGAATCACTGGCCGATCCAGCCAACTTCGCCGGGCTGGATGAGACCGATCCCCGCTCGATAGCGCAGTGGGCCAAACGCATGGGCAAAGAGTTGGGCGAAGAGGCCGGCGAAGACTGGGACACCATGGTTGAACAGATGATCGAGGAAGAATTTCAAGACGAAGGCGATGGCAAACAGGGCGGTGCCGCAAGCGAGGAACCGATTGGCTGGGCCTGAACCACGATTGATCACATCCGTTGCATCGGGGAAGCACCCCGCCAGAAGAAGGAAGCACCATGTCATTTTTTAAGCGTCTGTTTGGGCGGCATAAAGATGAACCACAGACCGAAGAAGAGGCGCAGCAGGAAGAAGCGAAGGTTGAACAGAGTCTAGAAAAGTCACGTTCTGGCATTTTCGGCCGCATCGCTGAACTCTTTTCGACCAGTGAGCCAATTACCGATGAGCTGTGGGATGAACTGGAAGAATTGTTGATACAGGGTGATGTTGGTGTGGAAACGACCATGTATCTGGTGGATCGGACCAAAGACCGTGTGAATCGCAATGGGGTGAAGCGAGCCAGTGAAGCCCGCGAGATGCTGCAGGCTGAAATGGTCAGTATCTTTCAAGAATATGCCGACCAGGAGGAGAGCCGCAGCGATAGCTATCCCCATATTATTATGGTAGTCGGGGTGAACGGTTCGGGCAAAACCACGCTCATCGCCAAACTGGCCCATCGCTACCAATCGCGCTTTGGCAAGCGGGTGCTGCTGGCAGCCGGTGATACCTTTCGCGCTGCCGCCAGCGAGCAACTGGAAATCTGGGCGCAGCGCACCGGTGTGCGGGTGATTAGCCGGGGACAGGGCGCCGATGCTGGTGCAGTGGTGTATGATGCGGTCGAAGAGGCGGTAAACGGCGATTATGATATTCTCATTATTGATACAGCCGGCCGCTTACATGCCAAGTTTAACCTGATGAAAGAGCTGGAAAAGCTGCGCAATGTGGTACGGCGCAAAGTGACCAATGCGCCCCACGAGGTCTTGCTAGTAATTGATGCAACCACCGGCCAGAATGGCGTGTTGCAAGCCAAGGCCTTTTTGCAATCGGTTGATGTGACCGATGTTGTTGTCACCAAGCTCGATGGCACCGCCAAAGGCGGCATTGCGCTGGCTATCTCGCAAGATATTCAGCGACCCATTCGGTATATCGGCACCGGTGAAACCATGGATGATCTGGCCATGTTTGATGCGGAGAGCTTTGTCGAAGCCCTGTTTGCAAGGGAATAAGGAAACGTTATGGAAACTGTTGTTTGCCCAGTGTGTAAGCAGAAGCTCGGTGTGCAAGCCTATATTGGTGTGGATAGCCGTGTGGTGTGTGCCAACCCAAAGTGCAATACCACCCTACGCATTACCAGTCGCAAACCGCTCAAGGCCGAAGTTGTACCAGTGGCACAGCTGATCAATGATCCCGATAGCAGCCCGGAATCGTATGGCTAGCGGGTCGGCTTGACACAGGCGGTATCATAGATACAAGACAGTATCGGGGGTGGGACGTTCCCCGATAGGTGTATTGTTGCCATCAGGCGGGCAACGAGAGAAGCAAGAGAGGAGCCAGAAACGATGAAATTTGTTGATGAGTACCGTAATGAGCAAGAAGCGCAGCAATTTCTCCAGGCCATTCATCAGCTGGTACGTCACCCGTGGACGTTGATGGAGGTGTGTGGCGGTCAGACGCATACGTTGATTAAGTTTGGCATTGATCAGATGCTGCCGGAGTCGGTCAGGCTCATCCATGGGCCGGGTTGTCCGGTCTGTGTGACACCCCTGGTATTGATCGACAAGGCGATTGCGATTGCACGTCAACCCAACGTCATCTTTACCTCGTTTGGCGATATGCTGCGGGTGCCTGGCTCGAAAACCGATTTGCTGCAGGTGAAGGCAGAGGGAGCCGATGTGCGCATGGTCTACTCGCCGCTGGATGCGGTGAAGCTGGCGCAGAAACACCCGGAGCGGCAGATTGTCTTTTTTGCGGTGGGCTTTGAGACGACGGCGCCGGGCAATGCCATGGCGGTCTGGCAGGCACAGCAGCTCGGTTTGCCCAATTTCTCAATCCTCTGCTCGCATGTGCTGGTGCCCCCCGCGATGGAGGCCATACTCAGTTCGCCGCAGAACCTGGTGCAGGGCTTTCTCGCTGCTGGCCATGTCAACACGGTAATGGGCTACTGGGAGTATGAGCCGATTGCGGCCCGCTACCAGGTGCCGATTGTGGTGACCGGTTTTGAGCCGCTTGATCTGCTGCAAGGCATCTATATGACACTGCGTGCGCTGGAGGAGGGCCGCCATGGGGTTGAAAACCAGTATAGCCGTTCGGTGAGCCGTGATGGCAATACCCATGCGCAGCGTCTGATCCAGCAGGTGTTTACCCCGTGTGACCGGGCATGGCGCGGTATTGGCGTTATTCCCCAGAGCGGTTATCGTCTGTCGGAGATGTATACGATGTTTGATGCCGAACAGCGCTTTGCAGTAGGCGATATTGTCACGCAGGAGTCGCCCGATTGCATTGCCGGCCAGATTATGCAGGGGCTGAAAAAGCCCCATGATTGCCAGGCCTTTGGGGGGCGCTGCACGCCAGAGCATCCCCTGGGTGCGCCCATGGTCTCCTCGGAAGGGGCATGTGCAGCCTACTATCAGTATGGTCGGGGCAAAAAGCAGGCCCTCACCCCCGGCCCCTCTCCCACAAGGGGAGAGGGGAGTCTCGCTACGCAGGCCGTGCCGCTAGAGCCATCAGCAACAGGGTCATAACAGCACTCAGAAAGGAAGGAACCATGATGCAAGAAGATATGGAAGCCGTGTATGTTGAACTGGTCCAAAGCAGTTGGAAAAAGTACGAAGAATACATCCATAACAAACGCATGGATGATCTGCTCATCGGTGGGGTTATTCCGGTGATGGTAGGTGATGGCTATGCGCTCATCGACCTGTCATCCGATGGGATTAACCACTATTTGCGCTTTGAACAGCTGGACAGCCGCGAGCGCATTATCTTTCGGCTGACCAACTTGAGCGAAGAACTGGTGACGGCCAAAGTGTTGGGACGCCATGCCCAGGTGGTGATTGGCTATGGTGAGCATACACAGAAGACCCAGACGCTGTTTGAGACATTCAAGTCGGAGATGAAGAGTGCTTTTTTAGATACGAATGAGCCGGGCGTTGTCACCGTCGATGCCGATGTGACGGCTGGCTATATCTATGTGCAGGTATCGCTGATCTTCGATCTGGATAGCTATTTTCGCGAGGGGTACGATATTGACTACCTGTTGTTGCGCAAGCATATTATGGCAACCGTGCAGTCACTGCAAAAGTATCTGCGTGGACGTTTAAACGCATAAGGAGCGAGCACAATGCTTTCATTTTTATCACAATTTCAGCATAAGCAAGAGATGCGCGAGAGCAAAGACGAGATTTTGATTGGCGAAATCGTCTTTGCTATGACCCGTATCAACTACGTGGCGATCACGTTTCATGCCCATGATGATCGTCAGGCAGTGACGTTTAAGCCCAAAGATGATCCTATGCTGCATAGCCTCACGATCATTCTGGACCGCAAGACCGGCGATAGTGCCATCGGTCAGGCGCTGATGGGCAGCAAGGCAACGCTGACCTTTCAGGCCGAAGTGAAGAACTATATGGCCGACCCGGATGATCTGCTGCATATGTACAAAACCGATCTGAAGAATATGTTCAAGCTCACTATCGCTGGTCAGATCAAGCTCAACCATCAGCTCAATTCGGTGCTGGCGACCAAAAAGCTGATCATTGATGTTGATGATTATATTCTCAAGGGCGAAACCAGCAGCAAAAAGCTCCAGGAGACTATCCAGGCCATGATCGGTGAGCTACGCGAACAACTCGTTCCGTATAAAAAGGCCAATTAAGCCATTCAGGATACCAATGTTATGGATGTACAGTCCCTCCAATGTCCGCTGCCCATAAGCGATTACCCGACGGTGCTGCTGGCCCATGGCGGTGGTGGGCGGCTATCGCATATGCTGGTAGAACAAATGTTCATAAGTACCTTTGCCAACCCGACCCTGGATACCCTGCACGATGGCGCGATGTTCCAGGTTGAGGGCGGGCGCATGGCGATGACGACCGATTCTTTTGTGGTTCACCCGATCTTCTTTCCGGGTGGTGATATCGGGTCATTGGCGGTGCATGGAACGGTGAATGACCTGGCGATGTGTGGGGCGCAACCGCTGGCGCTCACCGTGGGCTTTATTCTGGAAGAGGGTCTGCCCATGGCGGACCTCTGGCGGGTTGTGCAATCGATGCAGCAAGCAGCGGCAGCGGTGGGTGTGCCGATTGTCACAGGTGATACCAAAGTGGTAGACCGGGGCAAGGGCGATGGCATTTTTATCAATACCACGGGTCTGGGCACTATCCCCTATCATGTGCTGGTCAGCCCCGAGCGGGTGCGACCGGGCGACGTGATATTGATCAACGGGCCGATTGCGATGCATGGCATGGCGATTATGTCGGTGCGTGAGGGGTTGGAGTTTGAAACGACGCTGGTGAGCGATTCCGCGCCATTGCATCAGTTGGTCGCGGCGATGCTCAACGCGGGCGGCGACTATGTGCATGTGTTGCGTGACCCGACACGTGGCGGGTCGCCAGTGTGCTCAATGAGATTGCGGACCAGGCCCAGGTGGGCATTTCACTGGATGAGGCAAGCATCCCGATCAGCGAAGAGGTGCGTGGTGCCTGTGAGATATTGGGTCTTGACCCGCTGTATGTAGCGAATGAGGGCAAATGCTTGGCAATCGTGGCACCACAGGTGGCGGATCAGGTGCTGGCAGCAATGCAAGTACACCCATACGGTCGGCAAGCGGCGGTGATTGGTCGGGTGGTGAGTGAGCATCCGCGCCAGGTCTTTCTGCGTAGTCGGATTGGTGGTATGCGCGTGGTTGATATGATGAGCGGTGAGCAGTTACCACGTATCTGTTAGATTGGGTAGCACTGGATGGATGAAATTGCGGTATACAAGCGTTGATAGCATGAGGGTGATCAGCTTGTAACAAGGCAAGGCAAAGGAGAACGTAATGGATATCGGTCGTGCATTTTCATTTGTCACGGAAGATGAAAAATGGATTATGAAGGTGCTGATTGGCGGGTTGGTGTCGTTAATTCCTATTCTTGGAACGCTGGCTGGGATGGGGTATATGTTCACGGTGGCCCGTAATGTTTACCAGGGGCAATCACAGCCGTTGCCCAGTTGGGATGAATTTGGGCAGTTTTTGATGCGGGGGCTCTATGCGTTTGTCATTTCGCTCATCTACTCCATCCCGTTGATAATCTTGATCTTTGTGCCGATGCTGATAATTCTGCCACTCGCTGGAGGATCGGGTTCTGAAGATGCAGCAGGTGCAATGGTGTTTCTGGCGTTGTGTCTGAATCTGTTTATTCTTGTGATTTCAGTGGTGTGGAGTGTGCTGATTTATGTAGCATTTGTGCGCTATGTACAGACTGACAGTCTGGGCGATGCGCTGAACTTTGGCAAAGTCTTTTCGATGCTACAGGCTTCGTTGGGAACGTGGGTGCTGCTGATTGTGGGCATTATTCTCGCGAGCCTGGCAAGTATGATCGGGTTGATTGGCTGTGGTATTGGCGTCATCTTTACGATCTTCTACGCCTATATCGTGATGGGTCATATGATGGGTCAGGTCGCCCGCAAGACCGATACGAGTATGGGCATGATGCTTTAGGACACGTTTATTCCTAGAGGTGGGACAAGACCGGTAAGATGTTGTTGTGATCGCCGTTGGAATACGCTGGTCCTGATGAAGCCCGACGATCAATCGTCGGGCTTCTTGATAGATCTTTTTTCTGGTTGATGCAGGTTGGTTGACGATAGCTATTTTCTTGCAGAATACCCGTATTCCAGGATATTCTTCGATTACGCTTCTGGCTGAGTCGCCTCGCGCTGCAATGCCACCCGCGAGAGCGCCGCAACCAGATGTTCAGTGCGCACAGGTTTACTGACATAATCATCCATGCCCTTCTCAAGGAGCCATTCGCGGTCACCTTGTAGGGCATGGGCGGTCATAGCAACAATACAGGGTTGTTGCTCTTCCGGCCAGCGGGTACGAATACAATGAGTTGCCTCAACACCGTCCATTTCGGGCATTTGTACATCCATCAAAATAACATCATAGGTCTGATGTTCTAGCGCCCGAATGGCCTCAAGGCCATTAGATACGACATCGGTGCGATAGCCCAATTTTTCGAGCAGGCGAATGGTCACCTTCTGGTTAATCAGATTATCTTCGGCAAGCAGAATACGTAATGGGTGACGGGTACCGAGTTCGCGATCAAACATGGGTTTCTCCTGGGTAATGGTTGACTGAAGGGTCCGTTGTTGAAATATCGTGAGCAGTGCTTCGTGCAGGAGCGATGGCCGGATGGGCTGGGCCAGCACCACCACTGGTTTATACTCTGCCCATTTCAAGGCTTTACTACGCATCTCAAGGGACGTCCAGAGCACCAATGGCATATTAGCGCTGGCGGGATGGGCAGCAATTTGCTGCGCAGCGGACAGGCTATTGCTACCGGGGAGGTGCATATCAATCAATGCCACATCAATATATGATTCATGGGTAAGGACCTGGAGTGCCTGGGTAACTGTTTCTGCCACAAAGGGTTGCATCCCCCAAACCTTGCACCGACGAACGAGAATGGTGCGATTGGTCGTATGATCACTGAGGACCAGCACACGCCGTCGTTGCAAGACGGGCTGATCGCTGCTGAGAAATGGCGGCAATGTGCCGGGGAAGGGACTCAGTGAGAGGATGACATGGAAGGTTGATCCCTCACCAGGGGAGCTTTCGGCCCAGATGGTGCCGTTCATCATCTCAGCCAGGCGTTTGCTAATCGCCAACCCCAGCCCGGTGCCACCATAACGCCGTGTGGTTGAGGCATCAAGCTGGCTAAAGGACTCAAACAATCGATCAATCTTATCGGCCGGGATGCCAATGCCGGTATCTTGCACATCGATAGCAAGCTGCGCGGTATTGGGCAATACATCCGGCAACGGCTGCAGATTGGCATGTACTGTTACGGTTACTTCGCCATTGCTGGTGAATTTCACCGCATTGCTCAACAGGTTGACCATAATTTGCCGAATACGGGCCATATCACCAACAAAATGGGAGGGCACCTGTTGATCGAGATCATAGGCCAGGTTGATGTTTTTGGCGGCTGCCTGGGGTGCTAGCAGATCGATGGATTCTTCGATACAATCGTACATCGCAAAGGGATGCTCTTCTAACTCGAGTTTGCCCGCTTCGATTTTGGAGAAATCCAGCACACCGTTGATGAGTGCCAGGAGGGCTTCACTGCTCAAGCGGATCGTTTCGGTGCATTCTTGCTGTTCGGCATTCAATGGCATATCCAGCAGCAGATTGGTCATGCCAATAATAGCATTGATGGGGGTGCGAATTTCGTGGCTCATATTGGCGAGAAACTCGGATTTGGTGCGGGTTGCAGCTTCGGCTTGCTGGCGTGCTCGTTCAAGTTCCTCTTCCATAGCTTTGCGCTCGGTAATATCTTCTTTAATGGCGACAAAATGGGTGATCTTACCGTCATTATCAAAGATAGGCGAGATCGAGGCAAGTTCCCAGAAGAGCTCGCCGTTTTGCGCCGGTTATGAAATTCACCATGCCATGCACGCCCCGACTTGATGGTCTCCCAGAGTTCTTGATAGGCAGTAATGGCTGTATCACCGGCTTTGAGAATGTTGGGATTGCTGCCACGGGCTTCTGCAAAGGTATAACCGGTGAGTTGGGTAAATTTGGGGTTGACATATTCGATCACACCGTCAATATCGGTGATGACAATGGACGTCGGGCTTTGTTCAACCGCGCGTTGTAACTTTCGCCGTTCTGCTTCGCTCTGCAGCTGTTCGGTCACATCGCGACCAACTGCTTGAAACTCGCTGATGTTGCCCTGCATATCGAAGATGGCACGGGTGGTCCATTCAATCCAGCGTGAATCACCCTGATCATTGACAATGCGATGTTCGTTGATGCAGAAAGGGTCATCTGTCGTCAGCTTATGCAATTGCATAGCACACTGTTGGACCGATTGCTGATCGGGAAAGAAATCCACTACCGGTTGACCAATCACATCTTCTGGTACCCGCCCAAATGCACGACAGAAGGTCTGATTGACAAATGTCAGGGTGTAATCCAGCTGAAAGCGACAGATTAATTCGGTCTGATCTTCAATAATAGCACGATAGCGGGCTTCGCTCTGTTGCAGGGCCTCCCGTGTTCTTTTTATCGAAAGTTGGTTCTCAACCCGGATCAGCACCTCTTCCATTTGAAACGGTTTGGTAATGTAGTCAGCAGCACCCAGGCGAAAGGCCCGCACTTTATCGACCATTTCATCCAGTGCGGTAATAAAAATAATGGGAATATCTTGTGTTGATTCGCGGTCTTTCAGAGTCTGGCATACCTCATAGCCATCCATGCCTGGCATACAAATATCCAGCAAGATGATGTCAGGCGGATCAAGTTCTATCGATTTCAGGGCAGAACTGCCACTGGTGACGGCGCGTACTTCATATCCCTGTTTCATCAACATCGCTGAGAGGATGCGAAGGTTGGCAGCTTGATCATCAACAATGAGAATCTGAGCTTTTTTCTGATGAACATCTGTGTTCTCCATGCTATCTCCTCTTCTCTCGATATAGAAAATCTGTTTTTGTCATAGTTCCGTGCTTTCATCGGGCCAGAGCAGCGGTTGTAGTATGTCGGTGAGCTGTTCAAAGTGAAAGTCATTGACAATACTGGTCAAGGTAGATGCCAGATTGGCATCGATAGGCTCAATCTGTTCTATGACATTGAGTACCAATGACACGCTACAACGTTCAGCGGCAGCATGCAACGTCTCCAACAGATCCCGTGAGAGGTGTTGCAATGCTGTTGGCGTCAGGGTGTAGGCATCAGACAGGACGGCATCAGGCTGCGTGGGCCTGGCTGGTCCTGATTCGTAGATAAACTGGGCACCGAGATGCTTTTCCAATGCCTGAATAATTTCTTCATAACGAAATGGCTTGCGAATAAGATCGGCGCAACCGCTTGTCATAATATCAGCACGTTCTTCTTCAAAAACGCTGGCGGTCAGCGCAATAATAATCGTTGATTGCCCCTGCGGTAATGCGTGAATTGCTCTGGTTGCGGTATAGCCATCCATAATGGGCATGCGTATATCCATAAAAATCAGGTGCGGTGACCAGGTTTGGCAAATATGCAGGGCTTCCTGACCATGGCGGGCCTCACGCACCTGAAACCCCAGGGGTTGGAGCAGACTGACGAGTAACTGGCGGTTGGTCCATTTATCTTCAACCACCAAAACACGATAGGATGGCTGATCGATGGCCAGGTGCAGAACATGGGATGAAGCTACGGGTGGTCTGGCTTGTTGGTCTCTGCTCTCGTAAATGGGGAGATCAAACCGAAAGCACGAACCGCTACCGGGAGTACTTTCCAATGAGAGATGACCGCCCATCAGGCGCACAAATTGCCGACTAATCGCAAGCCCCAGACCAGTCCCCTCCTGGGATAGCGTTTTATTGTTGGTCTGTTTAAAGGGTTCAAAAATACTGGCTTGTTCTTCCAACGGAATGCCTGGTCCTGTATCGATCACTTCAACGAGCAGGCGCAATCCATCAGGAATGGGGCGTTGCGTAAAGTGCCGATCAAAGCCCACATGGTCGTTTATTTCATTATCCTGGGTGATACAACGGATACGTACCATGACGTTCCCCTGGTCGGTAAACTTGAGCGCATTCCCGATCAGGTTGATCAGCACCTGCCGCAGTTTGCGTTCATCGGCATCAATAAAGGCCGGTACAGCTGAAGACTGGTCGATCTGTAAGCGCAGTTGCTTTTCCATCGCACGGAGCTGAAACATCTCTACAAGATCATGGGTGAGACGATGCAGATCCATAGGATGGGCATGCACGGTGATACGACCGGCTTCGATCTTGGACATATCCAACACATCGTTGATTAGATTGAGCAGATGTTCACCGCTATTGCGGATAATCGTGAGATGCTCTTGTTGAGAAGGAGTAAGAGTGGCATCACGTGCAAGCAATTGCGCAAAGCCAAGAATAGCATTAAGCGGAGAGCGTAGTTCATGGCTCATATGGGCAAGGAAGGCACTTTTTGCATTATTGGCTGCTTCTGCTGCTTCTTTGGCCTGACGGAGTGCCTCGGCTGTCTGTCGCCGTTCGGTGGTATCCTGGGCAATGCCAACATAATACAGGATGTTCTGTTCTTCATCATGGACCAGTGAACCAACAGACATATGCCAGCGCCAGCTGCCATCTTTATGGCACACACGATATTCCACGCTGTCGAGTGCGTTCTGCCCGGAGAGCACCTGTATGAGAAACGTTTGACAGGCAGCTATATCATCCGGGTGGACAAATGCTTCGAACGAGTGGCCTTCGACTTCGGCAATCGCGTGACCGAGCAAGCGCGTCCAGGCTGGCGAAACAAAGGTAAACCGTCCATCGGGTGAGAGGGTATAAATAATCTCATTGGCGTGATGGACAATATTGCGGAAGCGTTCTTCGCTCGTTCGCAGTTCGGCTTCAAAGCGCTTACGTTCGCTAATATCACGCATAATGGTCGAAAAGAAGTCAAACTGACCATCTGGCGAACGATGCGCCAGCACCACCTGTGATACGGGAATTTCGTCACCAGTACAATGATCGATAATAGCCGTTTCTCCATGCCAGGTACCCTCACGCATCGCGGTTGGTATTGCTTGTTCCGCCATGATGTTCAGGACCCAATCCGGATGACTGCGTTGTACACCCATAGCACTGACCGGCATATCCGCAGCATAGCCTTGCATCTGGCGACCAGCCTGGTTAATGTACAGGGTATTGCCTGCGCTATCGGCCATGGCAATATAATCACTGGTCGTTTCGATGAGATCGGCATACCGTTGCAGTTGTTGTTCGGTCCGTTTCCGCTCGGTAATGTTCACGCCCAGTGAGCCGATCGCATAAATCGTGCCGGCTTCATCATAGACGGGAAAACGGGTGATCTGGACCGTATGGTTCAGTGGGCCAAGTTGGATCTGATATTCGCGTTCAAGCGGTTCTCGGGTAGCGAGAATCTGCTCTCGATCCTGGCACGTCCATTCAGTGACTTGAGCATCGAAGAAATCCTCACAGGGCGCCCAACCGCATCACACACATCCGAGAGACCGAGGAGATCAAGCAACATGCGATTCATCAGCAAGTAATTGCCCTGCAGATCACTCATCTCAATCGCAATCGGCGAATGATCGAGCAGCCCTTGCAGCATGTGCTGACTATGCGAAATCTCATTGAGATGGGCTGCCAGTTCAGCGTTGAGGCGGGCAATTTCGGCCTTTTTCAGCATCAACTCCTGTCGTGCAGAGACCTGTACCGTGACATCAACGGCATACACCACAATACCTTCGGTACGACCAGCGCTATCGACAATCGGCTGATAGATCATGTTGAGCCAGGCGTCTTGCTGAAGACCGGTGTTCGAGACATTCCAGCGAATCTGTTGCTCATAGCCAATATAGGCTTGCTGACTGGTGTACACCTGATCTAGCAGGGCTAAAAACGCTTGCCCATACTCAGCGACTTCGGAAAAGGCATCACACACCTTCTGACCAATAAGGGGACGATGCTCTCCAACCAGCGCCTGATAGCGCTCATTGGCTGCAATAAACAGGTGTTCTGGACCATGTAAGATAGCAATAGCGGACGGAAACTGCCAGAACAGACGTTGTAAATGCGGGTAATCAATGTTTATCGGGGTGATTGCAGCATCGAATGGCTCAGGCTGGTCATGGTTCTTATCCGGTCCGGCTTCCAGTTCGGCAATCCGCTGGTGTAGCCGCGCAATCTCAGCACGCAGCGTTGCGTTTTCAGCTTGCAGCGTCTCAATCGATGGTCCTGATGGTCTTGATGGTTGCGTTACATTCATACGTTTAGTGTAGCATAACTTTATCACGTTGGGTTAAGAGCGGTGTCAGTGCCAGATGCTGCATCTGCTCGGTCGCGGTCGTCACCATGCTCCAGATGTGTGCGGGCGAGCAACTGCTGTTCAACACCGGGCAAATCGGGCCACTGGTGTGCCAGCCAGCTCACCCCAGCCAGAAATGCATTGGCGCGATCGGTGTCGGGGCAGACCTGGCGCAGCAGTTGCCAGAAGGCCAGTGAGTGATCCAGGTGCTCAACATGGGCCAGTTCGTGAGCAACAACCGCTTCGAGTACCCAGCGGGGCATCCGCCGTAACACCGCATTGAGACGGATGGTGTGTGTTCTGGCGCTATAGCTGCCCCAGCGAGCCTGCTGGGTGGTCACAAATTGGACCTGCTGCACATCAACCGGGCGCGGAAAACGAGCAGCAACCAGGCGAGCAAGTTTCAGGGCATCCTCTTCACGGTTCACTTGCATGGCATGCATGCGCCGAATGAGTTTCCGCGCGAGATCGGGAATGACCTCATCGAGGGTGGCCGAATGGACGTTATGGGGTGCGCTCACAGAAAGCACACCATTTCGCAAACGTGCATTGATATGTTTCACATGTTTGCGTTGAATGACCAGATTCAAGGTTTCACCATCAATGGTTATGGTTTGCTGGCTCATTATCCTTCTTTCTCTTTTTGCTTCTCTCTGTATTATACCGAACCGGACGGTATTAAGCCATAGCCAGCCGGTTCTTTTGCACACGAGAGAGAGTGCAACCTGGTTTTCCGGCCATTCGTCTATGGTATTGTGGTATAGTAAAAGAGAGAGGGGTTTGCACGAATGAACATGACATCGTTTTTCCAGCAATGGCGCTATCGTGAAGTATTAATCGTTATTGCTCTGGTATTGCTTTCGCTTGTTCTGGCCCATGTACCACTATTGAGTATGCTGTTTTATCCATTCGAGTTGTTCAACACCTTTATTCATGAGTTGAGCCATGGTATTGCCGCGATTCTGACCGGCGGTCGGTTTGTGCGGTTTGAAGTGCGCCCCAATCTTTCGGGTACCGCATGGTCGGCTGGCGGCATCGGCTGGATCGTTACCAGTGCCGGGTATCTTGGTAGTGCTATCTTTGGTGGTTTCTTGCTCTTGCTATCGGCCTGGGGCGTGTCGGCACGAGCGGTCTTGATGGGCCTTGGAGTTACGCTGGGTGTGCTCTGCCTGTTGTTTGTGCGCAATTTGTTTGGCATTGCCACCGGGTTACTCTTGAGCGCCAGTCTCTTTTTGGCTGGTACGCGTCTGCCTGCTCGCTGGGCCGGTTTTTTGCTCCTGTTCCTTGCTGTGCAGGCTATGCTCAATGCTTTTGAGAGTGTTATCGTTTTGTTTGTGCTCTCAACCCGGCATGGACATGTGACCACCGATGCCCAGATTATGGCTAGCATGACCGGTATTCCCGCGCCATTCTGGGCGGTCCTCTGGATGGGCATTGCCCTGTTGATTTTGCTTGGCTCACTGAGCCTGGCATATCGCAATAATCGTTTGCCTGGACAAGCATAAAGGAGCGAAGAAGACTGTATGGGAAGGAGCGCCGGTGTGATGGAATGGATACAACAGTACGCCAAATACGGGTGGTTTATAGCAGTATGGCTCGTACTCAGTGCATGTAATGGTACTACTCCTGAGACCATTTTATATCAGGTGCAGGTCCAGTCTCAGGACAGTGCCGAGAATATTGAAAATGCTCAAGTAACGATTGAGGTTAATGCTGGTGGGACGATCAACTACAGCGAATCAACCGACTCAAATGGCGTGGCAGTCATTGCTATCGATAATCGCCATGCCGGACAGCAGGCACGGCTCGAGGTAAGTGCCAATGGTTACCAAGCGCATACGCAGATGATCAGCCTGATAGAAGGTGACAGTGTGCAGCAGCTGCTTCAGCTTGAGCCAGCAGCAAACTCTGGGACACCAGGCCCAGGCCCAACACCACCTGACCCTGCCAATCCCGTAAGCCCAACACCTGACCCTGCCAATAATGCTGGTATTTTGCAGCAAGTACAGACACGTGGTAGCCTGCGCTGTGGGGTTGAGGGCAGCTTGCCCGGCTTTAGCTTGCTGCAGGATGATGGCACATGGGTTGGCTTTGATGTTGACTTTTGTCGAGTCATTGCGGCTGCTGTCCTGGGTGATGCCCAGGCGGTCGAGTTTATCCCACTGAGTACTGCCGATGATGAACGTTTTCATGCAGTTCAGGATGGTCGAGTCGATGTCTTGCTGCGCAATACCACGTGGACGGCTGAACGCGATACGAATGCATTTGAGCTTGACTTTGGCCCGACCACGTTCCATGATGGGCAGGGTTTACTGGTGCATCGCAACTTGAATATTACCCTGGCTGAAGAGTTGCAAGGGAAACGTATCTGCGTGCGACGTGGCACTACCACGGAGGCTAATCTGCAACGCTGGTTCGATCAGGTTGGGGTTGATGTGACCGCCTTACCATACGATGACACTGATCAGATGTACACTGATTATGAAGCTCAGTTGTGTGATGCCGTGACCAGCGACCGCTCGCAGTTGGCCGCACAACAAACGACCATGGCCCAGCCTCAGGATCATTTCCTGCTTGATGTGGTAATGTCACGTGAACCATTGGGTCCCGTCTTTCGCGAAAATGATAATGATTGGCGTGATGTCGTGAGTTGGGCTATTTTTGCAACGATGTATGCTGAAGAGACGCATGTGTCTTCGACCAATGTGGAAAGGCTGCTCACCAGTTCGGATACACGGATAAAACGCTTGCTTGGAGTTGAGGGCAATATCGGTGCGAATCTGGGTCTGGACAATAATTTTGCGTTTGAGATTATCCGCCAGGTCGGCAACTATGAAGAGATTTACAATCGCAACCTGGGATCTGACACGCCTATCAACTTGCCCCGTGGACCAAACAGAGCCTGGAATACAGGACAGGGTGGGGTGCTTAGTTCGCCACCATTTTAAGGTTAAGCGAAGTATGACCATAACCATTCACGAAACGTGCTTTCCATATCGTGCTTTATAGCTTTACTTGAGGAAAACAATGAACTGGTATCGATTGCTCATGCTCATATTGTTGCCCATGCTGCTGCTTACTGGTCTTGCACCAGCGGCGCAGGCCGATGAGCAACCACTCACCGGCACGGCTGACCCACCACAGGGTGTTGGTGGCACCGTTTTTACCTTTACGGCCCAGGGCTTTGATCCCCACGAATGGCTGAGCCTCTGGATTTCGCTGCCGGATGGACGTACCATTGATGTTGGCATTGGTGGCGAGCAACTGGTCTCTAATGGCGATGGCACGGCAACCTGGCAATGGACCGCACCAGTTGGCTCGCCCCCCGGTGTCTGGCGCATGAACGCCCGTGGCGAGGTCAGCCGGCTGGTGCTGGAAATACCCTTTGTGATTGAGGCTTCACCCGATCAACCGGAGCCGGGTGAACCAGGCCGACCGGCCTTGCCGGTACCGGTGGCATCGGGCATGGTGATGCCAGAGAGCGGGCCGCCGGGCACGACCTTTACCTTTGTTGCCCGTAGCAATGAGTTTATCCCTGGTGAGCAGGTCGGGTCATGGTTTATCCGCCCCGATGGCACCGAGCTGAACGTTGATGAAGGCCAGTCGGTCGATCCGGATGGACAGATTTACCGTGTCTGGACATCACCGTTGGATGCACCCGGTGGCGTATGGACCTTTCGCGCTCGTGGGGTGAGCAGTGCGGTGGTCATTGATATTCAGTTTGAGATTGTTGGGCCGGCGAACCCACCGGCACCGCCGCCGCCGCCGTTGGGAGTTGAGCCAGCAGCCGGCCCGCCTGGGACGGTCTTTACCTTTACTGCTGGCGGCTTTACCACCGGTGAACTGGTAAGCACCTGGGTTACCCGCCCGGATGGTTCCAGTGGCGATGCGGTGCCACGGGTGTTTGCCAATGGCGCGGGTACCGCTACCTGGGAGTGGGCCGCGCCAGCCGGATCATTGGAGGGCGCATGGATGATGGTGGTGCGTGGCACTCGCAGCCAGTTGCAGTATGAAATCCCGTTTACGGTCTCCGATGGTACAGCAATCCCGCCGTCACCATCCAATCCGGGCGGCACTGCGACGCCAGACCACGCGCTGCCAGGGACGCGCTTTACCTTTCGCGCAACCGTCTTCCAACCCCGCGAACATATCTTCTTCTGGCCGGAGGACCCGCAAGGCACCCCACTCTCGACCCATCAATCCAGCCAGGCCGATTCAGATGGGGTCGCCGAATGGGAGTGGGTCGCACCAGAGGGCGCCCAGCCAGGCGTCTGGACGATGGTGGCTCGTGGTCGGGTTGGTCCTATCCGCGTGAAAATACCCTTTGTGATTGATGATCCTGGTGCGCCACCGCAGGCATGGGTGAATCCTACGGTGGGAGGGCCTGGCACGACATTCGCGTTCGGCGCTCGCGATTTTGTGCCGCATGAATATGTGAATATCTGGGCAGTCGGTCCCGATGGCATGACTCTGCCCGGCCCAACCGATCTGCGGGCCACCTGGGGCGGTGAGCTGACCTGGAATTGGACCGCACCCGAAACGATTGTGGCGGGTAACTGGCAGATGGTTGCCCGTGGCGCCAGTATCGAGAGTCGTGCTTTGTACTACATCGATTTTACGATTGTCCGCGATGCACCACCGCCCGACGCAACACCGCCATACACGGTCACACCATTGAGCGGGCCGCCCGGCACGACCTTTACTTTTGAGGCGCGTGGGTTTGGCCGGAATGAGACGTTGAGCTACTGGGTTACCGATCCGGATCACCGTATTCATTCCAACGAAGAGAACAATGCCCGCATTCAATCCAATGCCGATGGCGTGGCTGTATGGGAGTGGACCGCCCCGGCGGATGCCAAACGGGGACAGTGGAATATGGCCGTGCGCTCGGCCACACCCGGTAGCGTTACTGGTGATATTCGCTATGAGATACCCTTCCAGATTGAGTAAGGTATGCCTAAAAAATCCCCTCATGTCGCGATCATCGGTGCCGGGGTGGCTGGGCTGACAGCAGCTCAGACCCTGGCACACCATGGCATTACCACCACGACATTTGAAAAGAGCCATGGTGTTGGTGGGCGGGCAGCGACGCGCCGGATCTATGGTTGTGTTATTGATCATGGAGCACAATACATCAAGAAGCCTGTAAAGGAGCTACTTGATACGGTCATGCCTGGTGCGAGTCTCTTGCATGAAGCCCATGATATTCGCTTGCCAGTCTGGATATTTGATGTTCACGGCCAGATACGTGAAGGTGACCCGGTGCAGAATGCTGAACCGAAGTGGTGCTGGGCCGGTGGACTGACCACATTGAGCAAACGACTGGCGACGGGGCTTGATATTCGCCTGGATGTTGAAGTCGGGCGGATTGGTCGTACCCAGGAAGGCCGCCGCTTTGTGTTGCTTGATGCTGAAGGCGTGACCTTAAACACTGCCGATGCGGTTTTAATAACGCCCCCCGCACCGCAGATTATCACCATGCTTGCACAGAGCGAGGGTGATGATGCCTATCGCACGATTTTTATGCGTGAATTGGTGCAGGTGAGCTATCGACGGTGTCTCTCGTTAACGTTTGCGTATCCTCGTCGGCCAGATGTTCCATGGTATGCCCTTGTGAATACCGACCGACAGCATGCCATTGCCTGGTTGGGCTGCGAGCATATGAAGCCCGGCCATGCTCCCGACGATATTGGCCTGCTGGTGGTGCAAATGGCGCATCAGTTTAGTCTCGACCACTGGGATGGTATTCAGAAAGGCACTTATGGTCAGCATCATGCGCCGCTGCCAGAACTGGTTCTGGATGTTCACGAGCGGGTACGACAACTGCTGAACACTGACCTGGGACACCCACTGTGGATCAATGCGCAGTGCTGGCGCTATGCCCTTCCCGATGCCCTGGCAGATTTCAACCGCCTGAACGAGACTCGCAGTGGCTGGTATTTTGCTGGTGATTATGTGGCCGGCTTAGGCCGCGTGCATCTCTCTATCGAGTCGGGCTGGCGGGTTGCCAACATGATCCACCGTGACCTAGCTGATACCAAATGGCGTTAATCGATATGAGACGTAGGTGCCGCTTGCAGCCGCACGCACTAACTGCAACCAGGCGCTCCGCGTCAAATACCCGTGATCATCCGAATTTGGTATGAGTAGGTGCATTGTTTCGCACCGATTGGAGCAGGTTGACATTGCTGACAAAAGTCGTTATGCTACCATAGAGCAGCAGCATACGAGCGTTTGCGCAGCAATGGTATGGAGGGAAACGCAATGGCACGAGCACGTTGGAAGGGCGTTGTTTTAGCGGAGAGCACTGCAACCGAGGTTGTTGAAGGAAACCAGTATTTTCCACCTGAATCACTGACGATGGATGTGTTTCGGGTCAATACCAAACACACTACCTGCTCCTGGAAGGGTACTGCAAGTTACTATGATCTTGAAGTAGATGGCGAGGTTCTGACCAATGCGGCATGGTTCTATCCCGAACCGAAACAGGCTGCCAGCAATATCAAAGGGTATGTAGCATTTGACCGTCGTCAGGGCATCGTCGTTGAACAGTAGCGCGTCATAGCCGTTTGATTGTTGAGCACAGGCTGTCTGGTAGTTTGCCAGATGGCCTGTGCTGATCTTGTCTGGTCAATGCCAGATCATTTACTACTGCTTACATAGCACTTGTATATGGTATCCTGAAACGTTTCTATCCTTAAAAGGAGAACCTGTCTACCAGTTTCGGGAATTTTTCCCCTTCACTGATCACTCCTTTATCTTTATACTTTGAGTAGAAAACAGAACAAACATGATTTTTGAAAGGAAGAAAGCGTTATGCCAACAACTATGTCTGCGGATGCCGCGCTTGAAGCGTTGATGGAGGGAAATAAACGATTTGTCAGTGGTGCGATGAACCATCCTCATCAGAGTGTGAAACGTCGTCTGGAAGTAGCCCAAGGACAGGATCCATTTGCCATTATTCTCTGCTGTGCTGACTCACGCATTGGGCCAGAAGTGATTTTTGATCAAGGTCTTGGAGATATCTTTGTTATTCGTGTGGCTGGCAATGTAGCAGCTGACCCTACTATTATTGCTGGCATCGAATTTGCTTCAGCGGTTGTGGGGGCACCCCTGCTGGTGGTTTTGGGGCATCAATATTGTGGCGCCATCCAGGTAGCTGTTGCTGGTGGTGAACAGCCTTCGACCCATTTAAATCAACTGATGACCGCGCTTGAACCTGCCATTACCAGGATCAAAGATCAACCAGGCGATACGGTTGATCTGGCTATTACCGCCAATGTTCATCATACGGTTGAATTACTTCATTCGTGCCAGCCGATTATAGCCGATCTTGTTCAAAAGGGTGCCCTTAAGATTGTCGGTGGGCGTTATAGCCTGGATACCGGTGAAGTCGAGCTTATCGCATAGCATCGTTAATATGTTCGCCACGTTTCAATGGGGGAACGTTGGAACACCCTGCTCACCCGATGGATATGTGAGCAGGGTATATTGATTAAGTGTCAGGTATTTGAGCATCAGTGACGCTTGAAGACATAAGCCATACCGTCTTGCAGGGTGTTGCGGGTCACCAGGCTACGCAAGTCAATACCTAGATGCACAATGGTTTGGGCAATTTGAGGCTGAATGCCGGTGAGAACAACCTGAGCACCCAGCAATTTAACGGCTTTAGTCGCCTGTATCAGCACGTTTGCCACCTGGGTATCAACCACCTGCACACCAGTAATATCAAGAATGGCTGTCCGCGCATGGTGTTTTTCCACTCCCTCAAGCAATGTTTCCATTATCTGGTGTGCTCTGTTACTATCAATTGTCCCGATCAGCGGCATAATCACCGCATCGTCAGTGATTGGGATAAGCGGTGTGGAGAGTTCGCGAATGGCTTCCTTTTGTGCATTTATAACTTGTTGTTGCAGAGCCGCACGTTCGGCCTCAACCCGTTCACGCTCGGTGATTTCAGCGGTCAACTGGGCATTTACCTGTGAGAGTTCGGCTGTGCGTTCAGCGATGCGTTGTTCCAGGTTCCGATGTGACTCATGCAATTGTACCACCATATGATTGAATGCATGTGACAACTGACCGATTTCATCGTTGCGATGGGACAGCACGTGTTGATCGAGATCACCTGCAGCAGCACGACTGGCAGCTATGGTCAGGGCACTGATGGGTTGAGTTGTTGCTCTTCCCGAGAGTAGCCCGACCGCTACAATGCTCATCGAGACGATGAAACCGATGAACAAGACGGATGACCAGAGCACGCTCACTGGAGCAAAGGCTTCGGTCCGGGGTTGGGTGGCTAGCGCCACCCAGCCCCGTCCGAGATAGGTCGAGTGTCCATCTGAAGCGGCAATTCCTACCACTAAAGACGGATCGACGTATTCGGTGGTAAGACCAGGGATACCTCGCCCTGTCATCGAAGGTTGCTTTGCAGTGTCAGCATGGGTCATCAATGCATCCAGTTGAAGCCCATCACCGCCAAGCAACACATGCTGATCGGCCGTGAGTAAGGTTAAATACATCTGTTCAGCTCCGCGAGCGCGAGCATCAGCCAGCACGCTATCGACCAGGCTCTCGACGGTATTCCAGTTTGGAAACGTCACCCAGACACCGACAATCGCCCCACGCGCATCACGGATAGGATGTGAGAACACCAGCACCTTATCAGCATTAGGGTCAGCCTGCTGTGCCAATGGCTCGACATACGGATCGACCAGATAACTCTGACCATCGGGCAATGGACGCTCAAACCAGATGCGGAACCACTCTTTATCGGCAACCGAGTGCTCAAGCAGCGGCAAAGTTGGTGCCGGCAAACCTCCCAGCAGCGTATTGACAGCAACAATCTGGCCGCTGGTGTCAGCTACAAACATGAGCGAATAATCAGGGGCATGAATTTGCATCAGATAATTCATGTATGCACTCAGTTCATTCGACTCCATGCCAATTGTCTGAGCACTGCGTGCAAAAGTTTGAATATCGCCAACCAGGTGAAAGATCTCGCGATCAATAGCATCAATAGACGTTTGTGCAATATCGGCTAGTCTGCCTTCGATCTGTTCTTCCAGAGCGTTGGAAGCGGTACTGGTAGCAATCAAGGCAATCACAATCAAAGGGATAAGACCAACCAGCAGTAACAACATGGTAAGTTGCTGCCGCATTGACCGCGCAAAGAGAACATGATAGCAACGAGCGAGCAGATTCACGATTTCCTCCTTTACACCTGAGAACGGACACCTTCATTCAAAATCTGTTCCAGGTTTGCCAGGGTCGTTTCGCTATCCTGACTACCTGTGGTAAACTTGCCAAGTTCGATAGCATTCTGTTCAACCAGAGCCGCCCAGGCGGGGAGATGGGGTTCACTCCCCATACGGGTTTCAATGGTCGCCAACACCACATCAAAATGGCGGGTTGTCCCTGGACCGACCACCTTTTTCTCGGTGACACGGGGATCGTTGAAGGTTGAACGACGTAACGGTGTGGCACCGCCCCCCAGTATAGATGCTCGTGTTTGCACATCACTGCTGGTGGCCCATTGCATAAACAACCAGGCTGGATCAATCTGACGTGAATACCGTGACAGTGCGAGACAGCTGCCGCCCTGACGAGCCATACCAGGCTTTTCATCATACCCACAATCTTCGGACGGGCGAAGCGCGGTCTCCATTGGCGGTTGGGCCACGTCAATCAGACCAACCACCTGAGACTGTTCGGGATTATCAAAACTGGGCAAAAACTCATTGGCAATCAAGGCCATACCAACCTGTTTCTGGGCCATGGCATTAGCCAGGTTCGACCAGTCCCACGAGGTTACCTCTGGTGGCATATATTCAGCCAGGGTACGCATATACTCGAGTGCAGCCAGTGACTCTTCACTGTTGATAATGGCCTGCTCATCGGCACCATAGTGCGCACCACCGTGGGCCCAGATCCACTGCGAGGCATCGATTTGCAATGCATAATGACCGCTCCGCCACATGGCAGCAGTTGCTGACAACTCGGGTATGGCTGCATCGTGGATAGCCCGAACGGTTTCAAGATAGTCATCCAGGGTGGTTGGAACAGTCAGCCCTAGCTCTTCAAAGAGATCCTTCCGATACATGAGCATCTGAATGGGAATATCATAGGGGAGACCAACCAGACGATCTTGATAGGAAGCGACATACCGTAAGAGTGACTCAATAAAATCATCCAGGTTGTAGTTGGGATAGACCAGATCAGGCTTTGTCTCGGTCAGTTCACGCGGGTCAAGGGTGTGCTCAACAAACCGCCCTAGCCATGCTTGATCAAAATAGTAAATATCGTGGTTACCGGCTTCATCGGCAAAATCCTGACTGGCAAGCGCAAGTACCTGTTCAAGCGGTAACGCCTGCCACTCAACCTGTATGTCCGTCAGTCGGCTAAATTCTTCATCGATGAGACCGATAATGACCTGGCTTGGCGGGGTCAACTCAGTGACGATGCGGATCGTCGAACCAGCAAATGGTTGTCCGGCCTCTTGCAAAAACTGGGCCGCATCACTGGCAGGTTCACTCGCCGACGTTGGGCCAGCGGTCGCAGCGAGGTCATTGCTGGTTGGTGCAGATGGTGTGCGCTGACCACAAGAAGCGAGCATGCTCGCGCTACTGAACCCGACCCCAACACTGGCACAGAGACGCAAAAAAGAACGGCGACTCAACCGTCGTTGATGGTAGGCCGTTGCGGCACGAGCAAGCATGTGTAATTGATCGCGATCCGAACCAGATGCCATCGTTCTCCTCCTCTATTAACGCATGTATGAAGTACTGAGGGTGAAACTATCTAGGATCCATGATGTGTCTTGATGACAAGAGCCACTGATCTTTCATACCAGATGCACCACAACTGATGCAAGCATTACAGACCTCACCCGCCAGTGGCAATTGTTTTATTCTTAATATATATGATACAAAAAAAAGAGTACGTTTCAAGAGGAGAGTTAGAGGATAATTAGCTACCAGATGTTCACTCATACAGAGTCTCTATGCAGCTATTTGTTAGCATAGGTTCACCTTTTTTGTTTTTCCTCAGATGCGCTTTTTCAGCAGAAAAAGACCACCTACAATCATCCCAATAGCCAGAACATAGGTTGCACCTATACCCAGCAGATCCAGCAGAATCAAGCCGCCGGCACCAATCAGCAGGATTCCTAACATGCGCCAATTGCGTGGTTTTTTCGTGTTTGATACCATGCCAGGCGGCTGATCGTGATACTCCGGGAGCACGATAGTCGGCCCGGTGTGCTGTTGGGGTACTTGTTGCGGTTGTCCGGTCTGGGGGTCGAATCGGTATTGGATGCTTGCTGGTTGGTTACCGGGTGGCGCTATAACTGGTGTTGCCTGGTAGGGTAATGCGGGTTGGCGTGGCATGACTGCCCAGAGGATGAAATAGGCGGGTATGCTCATCCCACTACCGGTGGTAAGCACAAAAATGAGACGGACGATCACTGGATCGACATGGAAGTAGTTGCCAAGGCCGCCACACACCCCACCAATAATCTTTTCGGTACGACTACGGGTTAAACGTTCAGACATGGTTGTTGTTTCTCTGATCTCAACAGGTCTGGTTCTTTGCAATAAGACGATGATGATCGGATAAGAGTTGCATGCTATCGCCTGGGGCAAGCAGCGATTGCACTGGCCATGATGCTGGTATCAATTCGCGGGGAGTGACTACTGACCGAGAAAATCCAGGGGGTTGTGATTGACCCAACTGCCGGATTGCCAGACCCATACTTGATAATCGAGGTGTGGGCCAGAAGATTGGCCGGTTGAGCCAATATACCCGATCAGATCACCGCGTTGCACATCCTGACCATCGACCACCGCAAAATCAGCCAGATGGGCATATCCAGTCTTATACTCCGGGTTGATCACCCAGATATGATTGCCGGCTGGTACCGTATTGCGTGATATCTTGACCGTACCCGCATGGGTCGCATAGATCGGTCGCCCTTGAGTTGCTTCCGGGTCGGCCTGCCCATCCCCGTCTCCATCAAGCGCGAGGTCAATGGCACCCCAGACATTGGCCGGCGCATGGCTACCAACCGCATATCCCTGGGTCATCACGGTATCTGCCGATTGGAGCGGATTCCCCCATGGTTGCAAGCGATTTTCACCGGAGAGCACCAGTGGTGGCGGTCGCCATTGATCAACCGTGATTTTGATGGCTCGAATATAGGCATCAACATCATTTTCAAACGCTGGTGCGTAGACCGGGATAATAGCATCAACCGTTGTGATACCACGCTGCTCAATATATTCACGGGCAATCAGGCGATACCAATCGGCAATCCCCGCTTCCCACGAGGGGTAATCGCGAAAACGACCAAAGCATGTGTCATAGCCGGCACAAATGATATTGCCCACATTATGCGTTGTAGTCTGATCTGGTTTTAACCCGGCCCAGTTGGGGGCGGTACCCGCCGAGCTTTCATGGATAAAGAAGGCTACAGCAAAAGCTGGATCAATGCCATATTCCAGGCCATAATCAATCCAGGCCTGACCTGTTCCTTCCGCCGGCGAGTTGTATGACGCCAGAATAGCATCGACCTCGGAAGCGGTCAGGCTCGGTGTTCCACGCACATCATAGGCACTTGCAGGGCCAACAGGACCGGACGGAGCCGCCGGTGCATCGGCCTGGGGTGCCCGAGCGGTTGAAAACAGACTCAAGCGTGATGGATGGATCAGACCAGCCAGACCAGATTGCCAGAGCAACACCAGGATAGCCAGGATGGCAACCATCAGGCCTATCTGGACGAGCACATTGTTCTGGGTTTGCTGGGGACGATAGCCATATCCAGGTGGGAGCGTATGCATGCCCTGTGCTGCTGGTAACGCGAGAATGCGGCGAGCAGCGCGGTAGTCTGGACGGTCACGTCGCTCATCGTCCTGGTGGGGCGCATCCGTATCGATTAGACGTTGATGCCACCACACTGGCCGAATATCGTCATCGTCGTCCGGGATGTCAAAGAGTGGTTTTTTCGGTCGGACCCGACCGTCACCGCTCACCCCCGACCCCTCTCCCACAAGGGCAGAGGGGAGGCGGGGCTGTCGGGGCGGCGGATGACTCGCAGGTGTTGGTTCCAGCGCTACCCCCGGCCGTGCTGTTGGCGGTGCTGTTCGGCGTGCTGGTCGATGCTGCTGAGCTTTGTCTAATGCTGGTGTCTGCTCCTCAGCCGCTTCAGCTGGAACATCTGCGGTCGGGTGGTCGACGGATTGCCGTTCAGACTCTGGGGAAGACTCAAGCGGTGTTGTTTGCAACGGTGCAAAGAGTGATTCAGCCAGCGACGGTTCTTTCTTGGTAACGGTATCAGATTCCTGATCCGGGCGATGTTCAGATTCGGCGTGATGTGATGATTGGTGCATGCAACCAGAGATAAGGTCTTAATTGGTAACGAATAGTTCCCCTGTTAGGTATTATATCAAGACACTGGCTGGAGATCAACTAGTTTTTCACCATAGGTCAGACGGCGGGCATCGGCTAGTTGCCGCTTCTGGGCAATTTCGTCGTCAGTGAGATATTTGCCAAAACTGCGTAGGCCAGCCAACTTGAGCCCATGCTTTTTCATCAGACGATACATCTCTTTGACGCGTTCAATCTCAATGTTCCGCCCAATGGTATAATCCTCAAAACGGCCTTCCATGGCGAGCAAGGCTGTCTCGGCCAGACAGGCATAGGCAGTCCCACGTGGCAGATCGATATCAAAACCAAAATCGGGTTCACCTGGCAGACGAATTTCCCCGCTCTCAATGACCAGCACATCGGGGCGCTGTTCCGCATCAGCACGACGCACATTGGGTGGTCGCGCAACATCACAGACGACTGCGCCGGGTTTGAGCCGCTCAAAGGCAATCACTCGGTCGGTCAATGCACTGGTGGTGGTCACAATGAGATCGGCATCGGCCAGGTATGCATCAGCTTTGGTTGCGGCGATCACCTGCGCTCCAGGAACTTCGTGCTCAATTTGCTGTTTCAGCTCGATCAGGCGTTCCGGTCGTGGCGCAATCAAGACCACATCGCCCACCGCAAGCGCCAGTAGACGGGCACACACAGCGCCGATACTGCCGGTGGCACCAACCACCATCGCACGGCCACGGTCGATTCGTCCGCCCATAAGCGGCACCGCCATCTTGGCTGCTTCCAGGGTTGCTGCAACCGTCAATGAATTGCCGGTGGTAATCCCGATATCGCTCTGTTGGGCAACGGTCCATCCCGCATCACCCACAACCGAGGTAAAGGCTCCCAGGCCGAGAATACCCGCACCGAGGCGTTCGGCTCTGGCAGCGCCTGGATCAAACGGCGATAGGTAAACGATGGTGGCCGACGCATAATTTCACGTGGCGTTGCCCCAATTGCCATCAAGAGCCCTTCGACCTCTTCACCGGTGGCTTCGCTGCGGATGCCGCGAATACGTGACAGGTAAAGCGGGGGTACATGCGCTGCGATCATCTCTACGAGACGTGGTGGGAGATACCGCGTAACATGCAGGTGTGGGCCTTTAGCAATATATGCTACTGAGAGTGGATGGATGACAAAAGCAAAACGTGGTTTGCGACGGGTATTGCTGAGATGCTGAATTGACGGTTTCCAGTCGGTCGAAGTAATCACATCAAAGACAAAGGCTTCGTCGGGTGGTCTGCCATTGGCCTGCACAGCAGTGATCATAGCCTCAAGCGCATCAGTAGAAGCAAACGACTGCTCCGGTGCCAACGGTGGTGTCATCGTGACCAGGGTTGCCAGGTTGCGCTCACACAGGTCGGTTATCTCGGCTGGTGTCGGATCATCGGTAATGATCGTTCGACCTTTAAGGTTGCCGGGGAGACAACGCGCTATGGTGTCAAAATCGCCAATGATAATCTCTGCCCAGGTGCAGAGTTGCTCAAGCCGTTGGCGCTGCGCTGCGGATGGCAACGAACGATGGGCAAACGCAACGGTGAACGGCAGAGTCATGGTGGCATAGCGCTCCAATTCAGCGGTTGAACGGATGGCATTGTGCCAGGGAAGACGGCCCTGCACCAGTGGGTCCGCAAAACGCAGATTGGCCCGGTACGCTTCGAGCAACTGGGCCATGGGGTAACGCGCAATGCCATTGAGCAGCAGCACGCGCTGGTTGCGAAAGGCACCGGGGATACCATCGGCGACATGCTTGATGGCCCAGCGTTCAAGGGTCTGTTTGAGCAAGCTGCCATCGACTATCGGTGTGTGTTGGGCATGATCGATGATTCGAATGGTGGCTGGATGAGGATAACAGACGGAGCCAACGCGGAAGACCGGTGACAGACCATCAAGCCCGATAGCATCGACCCGGCCATCGTATTCGCGCACGAGCTGTGCGACCAAGGCCATATTGCCATCGGTACCTATCCGCCGAATTTCGATTGGATATCCCAGGAGCGTTGTTGTCAGGCGATAATCTCGCTGTGAAGACCCCAGACTAATGCTGATAACCCGTTTCATGCCATGCGCCTCGCACACCCTTGTACCTGTTTGACACCGCGCCTAGTATACCATACGTTTAGGCGGTTCCGGTTAGGCCCACACGCTTACACGCTTAAGGGCGGAGCCACCAGGCCAGCCCCAGATGCAACACGGTGGCAAGCGTTGTCAGGATCCAGAATGATTGGTGCCGCGTTTTATGGCGCCAGATCAGCATGCCGCCCCAGCCACCGATAAACCCACCGGCAAAGACGAGGCTCAGCAGAACCTTTTCGGGTACCCGGCTCTGCTGCCGACGCGCCTGCATTTTATCGAAGCCATAGATAAAAAAGGTTGTGATGCTAAAACCGATCCACCAGATGAAGAGCCAGGACCATGGCAGCAAGAGCAACAGCCCGATGCACACTGCAATGGAGAGGCCCATTGCCATCAAGAGTGTTCGTGTAACGTATCCCATCAGTGTTCGGTTTCGGCCTGATCAGACCGGTCAGGACGAATATAATCGCCAACACGTTCAGTTTGGCGGCTCTGCGCAATAGACGGGTGGGGGCCAAACGGATGACCGCCGAAGCCATGGCGCATCATCGCAATCGCACGCGCCCAGTTGCGGGTGTTATCACGTGAGGCGAGCAATTGAAGCACCGATTGGGTAATCACCGGTATCGCAACTTCCATGTGCAATGCATCGGTAACCAGCCAGTTCACTTCACCCGTATCTTCAATATGGGGCGGTATTTGCTCCAGACCACCCTGTGCATGATAGATCTCTTCCATCAGGTCAAGCAACCATGAACGAATGACTGAGCCATGCCGCCAGCAGTGGAGGATAGCGGGAATATCGAGGTCATCGGCATAGTGGCTGAGCAGATCAACGCCTTCGCCAATGGCTTGCAGCATGCCAAATTCGATGCCATTATGTACGAGCTTGACAAAATGACCGCTGCCGGCTGGCCCAGCATAGACATAACCGTCTGTGACCGCTAGCTTGCGCAACACAGGTTCGATCCGTGCGACTGCTTCCTGTTCGCCACCGGCCATAAAGCAGGCACCAGAGCGAGCACCTGCTATGCCCCCGCTGGTACCAAGATCAATAAAATCGATGTTCTCTGCTTGCAACCGCTGATAGCGACGAATCGAGTCTCCCCAATATGAATTACCACCATCGATAATACTATCATGTGCATCAAGATGGGGTATGAGTTTATCGATGGTCTGATCGATAATGGGGCCCGCTGGGACATACAGAAAAATGGCCCGTGGTGGTGTCAGATGTTCGCGAAATGCTGCCAGGGTATCGATGCGGATGATCGCGGATGCACTGATTTCAGCGGTAACGTTCCCTGGATCATACCCAATGACGGTAATGTCTTTTTCAACTGCCTGAAGTGCTAACTGACCACCCATTCGGCCCAGACCAACGATACCTATGGTATGCTCTGGAGTATGCATCAATATCTTTCCCTTATTTCATTCATGTATGGTACGACGAACGAGCGATCCTAATGAAAACCAGAGTTTAACGGATACAGTATACCATGGTAATGTGTGATTGTAAAGCCTTCTATTCATCTGTACCCTTCTATACACAAACCCTTGACAAATTGCCTTGAATACGCTATAATCTATACAATGAGTAATCTTTTTTGAAAACCATTTTGTGTGAAATACCACTGTTTCTAGTATATAAACGTGCTCTTTTTATATACTCTGAGGTAAACACAGAAGGTAAGAGCGACACGATAATACGGCTCCTTCCAGTGGTTGGGGCCGTCTATGATCTCTAGTATCAAGAGGATCATCCTTATGCTCAAACAGACAATGCCTTCGTGGGCCGTGAATCGTCCGGATAAAGCACATCACGCTGCTTCAGAACCAATGGACGATATCGAAATGCTGGCTCAGGAAGCAATGGAAGATATGAATCTGGATGCGGCGAGCGAAGCCCCGTCTGAAACACCGATCCTTGATGCAGTTCAGAATTACCTGCAAGAGATAGGGCGCGTCTCTTTGCTGACAGCTAGCGAAGAGATAGAACTGGCAGAACGCATGGAACGGGGTGATGCTGCGCGTGACCGATTGTGCCAGAGTGATGATATGAATGTGCAGCTTCGCTGTGCTCTCTGTTGTGATATTGATAGCGGTGATGATGCTCGCCGACATCTCATTCAGGCAAACTTGCGCCTGGTGTCAGTATCGCCAAAAAGTATGTTGGTCGTGGGCTTTCGCTGCTCGATCTGATTCAAGAGGGCAATATCGGCTTGATGCGTGCCGTTGAAAAATTTGATTATCGCAAGGGCAACCGCTTTTCGACCTATGCGACCTGGTGGATTCGCCAGGCGGTGACCCGCGCGATTGCGGAACAGGGCGGACTATTCGTCTACCGGTGCATATGAGCGAATCCGTAGGGCAGGTCAAGCGGACTCGCTGAGCGCCTATCACAGTCACTGGAACGCCAGCCGACACCGGAAGAGATTGCGATTGCACTGGGTTTGC